>CAYQYJ010000034.1:0-5959 GCA_964421605.1 uncultured Ardenticatenaceae bacterium
AAATGCCGGCAACGCCCACCAACAGCGCGCCCACAGCATGAGCCGTCATAACCAGGCGGCGGGCAGCGGGACGGCTGCCTGCCGGACGGTTTTTGGTATCCGCCAGGCGCAGGCGCACGTACAATACCGCCAGCACATTTTGCACTGCCAGAACACCCCACAGCCCCCAGGCAGCCGGCGGCATCTGCCCTGTCACAGCGATGACGGCAGCCGGCGCCATCAGGGAAAGCCCGGCGGCGCCAGCGGCTTCCATCCATAAGGCTCTCATGCCGGCACGTCCCAACCGCGCCGCATACAGATACAACAAGAAAATGCCGCTGCCCGCCGCCACCAACGACAGCAAGGCTGTGCGTCCCAGCGCTAACAAACCGCCAAAACAGAGCAGCGCCGCGGCGGCGAATCCCAACGACCAGCCGGCAGCCAGCGGCGCCAGGTCACGGCTGCCCTTCCCTTGCCTCATGCGCTGCCAGGCGGCAGCCGGCTGCCGCAGTAAAAAGGCGCTCAGCCCGCCCAACCCCACCAGCAGCAGCGCCAGCCCGGCGTTAGCCGCCGGCTGGCTGAGTTCAGAAGCCACCACGCCGCCGACCAGAAAAGGAACCAGCAGCCAGACCCACGCGCCATGCTCGCCAGGGATAATCAGACGTTTGACAAAAATTGTTTTCGAGCCAGCCATAGTCGGTTTGTAGCGCGGACAAACTAACAGTTTGTCCTACAGGTCTCCGCGCCTCCGCTCTGACCACTGCCCACGCGCCACTGTTCACTATCTTCGAAGGGGATAGGAGGCATTAGCGCCGCTTCAAGTAAACCAACCAGTAAATAGCAGCCACCAACACACCGCCGCCGATGATATTCCCTAGCGTCACGGGCAGCAAGTTGCGTACGAAAAAAGCCTCCCACGTCAAACGAGACAGGTCTAACCCCGTGCCTGCCGCGAATGTGGGATCGAACTGCTTCACCAGCAAACCATACGGGATGAAGTACATATTGGCGATGCTGTGTTCAAAGCCAGCCGCCACAAAAGCCGTAATGGGAAAAATGATGGCGGCGATTCTATCTATCGTGCTGCGGGCGCTAAAGGTAAGCCAGACAGCCAGGCAAACCAGCGTGTTACAGAGAACGCCCAGGGTCAGCGCCTGGAAAAATTCAAGACTGACTTTGCCCGCAGCGATGTTCAGAGCCGCCGTGCCCACGACGCCGCCGCCAAACAAATGTTGTCTGGCAAGCAGCACCAACAGCGCCGTGCCCACCGACCCCACAAAGTTGCCCGAATAGACGATTCCCCAGTTCCGCAGCAGGGAAGCGGTGCTGACCTGTCCACTGGCCCAAGCCATGACAATTAAATTGTTACCTGTGAACAGTTCCGCCCCGCCCACGACAACGAGGATAAGACCCAGGCAGAAGACCAGACCCGACAACAGCCTGGTCACGCCAAAGGGCCAGACGCCAGCCGTACCCGCGCTCACGGTAGTGGCAAAGATCGCCCCCATAGCAATAAATGCGCCCGCCATAATAGACAACATAAACATGGGCAAGAAAGACATTGCCGCTTTCTTGGCCCCAATGGCTTCCGCCCGCTCCGCCATTTCCTGCGGCAGCAAGGCATCAATTCGTGTTTCGCCATTTGTCTGAACAGCCATATTGAAAACCTCAATAAACGATAGTCTTCTGACAGGTGCGAGGCGCTGGCCACAGAAATTCCAACTGACCAAAACCGTTCGGTCAGTACCTTGCACCACCCGAAATTTCACAAGAGAGGTGAGCTATCCACGCACCTTGTGCCCAAGAATATAGGTGGCAGCCCCTCAGGAGTAGTGACAGATGTCAGACAACCGGCTGTATTTGGTAACGGAAATGCCGCGAATGAAGGCATATGCAACGTCTCTGTAGGGGCGTATTGCATACGCCCGCTCTATTACCTTGTTAGCCATTCACCAATTAACTATTCTCTTCCCCCTCGCGATTTGCCTCCAGGCGTCCCATAGCCGCCAGCAGCCCCAAAGCCAGCCAGAAAAGGAGGGCGGGTTTGGAACCAGGGGCCAGGGCGTCGGTCAGACCATAGACGTGCAGCGCCGCCAGCCCAGCCAGCAGCCCAATGCTCCAGGGGCGCAAAGCGGGGTCGCGCCTGGCTGTGCGCCAGCCCGTATGGGCCGCAACCAACAGCAGCCCCAGGTAAGCTATCAGGCCCGGCAGACCCAGATCGAGGGCTACCTGTAAGAAGATGTTATGGGCGTGGGCAATGTCATAAGACGATGGGATGCTCAAGGGATAGAAACGCCAGACAGCCTGGCGAAAGCTGCCCAACCCCATGCCCGAAAAAGGGAAATCCTGAATCCCCGCCACCGCCCACGTCCACAGTTCCAGGCGAAAACGGATGGTCGTCAACGTCCCCACAGCCGTCTGGCGCGGCGGCTCTTCTATGATCTGCTGCCACTGCTCTGGGCCAATCCATAGCGCCAGGACGCCGCCAGCCAGGATAATCCCCAACAGGAGCCAGACCAGCCGCCGCCGTGTGGCGGGCAGTTCTGCCGCCTGCTGCCACAGCGCCAGTAAAACCAGTATGCCGGCAATCATGCCCAGCCAGCCGCTGCGCGATTGCGAAAACAGCAGCATGAGCAGCAGCGTCAACGTCAGCAGCAGCCAGGCGGCGCGCTGCAGCCAGTTGCGCCAGACAAACGGCAGCGACAGCAGCAGTGGCAGAATGAGCAGGAGCGTGCCTGCCAACTGGTTCAACTGCACCCCTTCAGCCGGCGCGCCCGGCAACTGCAAGAGATTTGCCGGCAGCCGCGCCACCACCGCGCCTAACAAAGGCACCTTACTCTGCCAGTTGGCGCTCAAGACTCCCAGAAGCGCGAACCCCAGGCTGAGCAACACATAAGCCAGCCAGCCCCAGACCAGCCGCCGCCGCTCTGCCAGATAAAGCGCCGCATAACGCCACACTGCCAGCCCCAGAATCAATCCCGTCGCCTTAGGCAGCGTCTCAGCCGGGTCAGCGGTGACCGCCATGCCCACCAGCAGCGCCAGACTCCACAGCAGCAGGGTCAGGTTAAAGGGCGTAACCGGGAAGCGCCGCGCGCGCAGCAGCCAGACAACAGCCAGCAAAACCAAAGCCAGGCATGTGCCCATGTAGATTTGCGTGGGAAAAAGCAAAAAGGGCGCCGCCGCCAACAAGACGCCCGCCTCCACCCACAGCCACATCTCCCTCCCCCACCATCTCCCTTCCTTCATCCCTTCTCCCTTCTTCCTTCTCCCTTCTAATACGCCCCTCTGCCCCGCAGCACCACCCACAACGTCTTCAGCAAAATATAAATATCCATCCACAAGGAATAATTCTGCACGTAGTACAGGTCGTCTTCTGTGTGCAAGTGCATGGGCTTGTCCGAACGACCATTCACCTGCCACCAACCGGTAATACCTTGAGGCACAGAAAAGCGTTTGCGCTGCCACGGTTCATATTGGGCCGCCAGCCAGGGCAGTTCCGGGCGCGGGCCCACCATGCTCATTTCGCCTTTCAGCACGTTGAACAATTGCGGCAGTTCATCCAGGCTGGCGCGGCGCAATATCGCGCCCACGCGCGTAATACGCGGATCATCCGCCTTCTTGTGAATGATCTGCCCGTTGCCATTCACCTCATTCACCTGCTGCTGCAGCTTCTCCGCTCCCGCAATCATGGAGCGGAATTTGTACATGGTGAATAGTTGCCCATTCTCACCCACGCGCTGCTGCCGGAAAATGATCGGGCCCCGGGAATCCAGTTTAATCGCCAGGGCAATCAGCCCCAGCAGGGGCCAGGCTAGAATGAGGGACATTGTTGCCAGAGACAGGTCCAGCAATCTTTTAACCAGGCGCTGCACGTCGTTTAGCGCAGGGTCGCGCAGATTGATCATGGGCAAGCCGCCAAAATTCTCTGCCTGACCACGATAGAGGGAAAGCGTGAAATAGTCGGGCACCATGCGCACGTTGACGGGTAAATCGTGCAGGGTAACGACCAGCCGGTTGACTTGATGATATTTGTCCTGCGGCAGCGCCATAATCACGTCTTGCACATGGTGCGTTTGAATCACCTCTTTTATGTCTTCAATACCACCCAGGATGGGTAGAGGGGAAGAGGCCTGAGCGGGATCATCGAGAAAACCGACCAGATGCAGCCCCATCCAATCATACCGCTCAATCATGCGGGCCACCTGCTGCCCCTCTTCACCAGCGCCCACAATGAGCACGCGCTGCGCGGGCGGGCGGGCGTCGCTAAGGCGGAAGAGGAGGCGAGCAATCAGCCGCCAGGCAACCAGAAGAACAAAGTCTAGCAGCACAAAGATGAGGAAAAGCCAGCGGGAGATGCCGCGAAAGTCAAAGGAAAGGTAAAGCAAGCCGGCAAAACAGAGGGAGGCGAACCCTGTCCCCAGCACCAACGCCTGCAGCTCGTCAACCAGGCGGTAAATGCGCCGCGGATCGTATAGGGAAGCCAGCAGGAACACCACAAACCACAGCAGGGGCACAGCGACGTAGAGCAGCAGCGGTAGTTGAATTTCAGGCGAGGTGGGTTGCAGGAAGGGAATTGCCGGCAGGTCAGGTCGAACTTCTACAGCAATAATCAGCGCCAGCAGCGTAAACCCGGCATCCAAAAACACAGATAAAATGGAAAAATTAACGCTGAATCGTTTCGACATGATTTCCTCCTGGGCGAATCATCGTTCACCCGTTGCGGACTTCGGTAAAAAGCTGCTCGTAGGCGTCGGTCACGGCGTCCCAGGCGTAGGTCGTTTGCGCCCGTTGCAAAGCGCGCCGGGCGTATTCCGCCACCACGTCTGGTTCGTTTAGCAACCGCTGCAGCACGGAACGTAAACTATCTGCGCCTGCTTGACCATCATAGGCAAAACCGGCGGCGCCGATAGTCTCCAGGTTTTCCGGCGTATTATGCACCACCACGCAGCTACCAAAAGCCATCGCCTCAATTAAAGCGGGATGCGTACCGCCTACGCCAGAGCTTTCGATAAAAATAGTGGCATTTGCGCCTAGTTCCTGATACCCTTCGCCAAAAACATATCCCGTAAAGATAATGCGGGGGTCGCCCGCCGCGCGCGCGTGCAGCGAAGCAATATACGATTCGGCATAGGCAGCGCTGCCAACGATAACACATTTCATATCCGTGTCCAGTTGGCGAAAAGCATCTACAAGGTGATGGGCACAGTTCTCCGGTACCAGCCGCCCCACAAAAAGGATATAGCGACCTGCTTCCAGACCATAGCGCGCCAGGAATTCGCCTGGCGGGCGACTGATCACTTCTGAGCCATATGGGATGTAGGGGGGGGTGCTGTGGAAACGGTCTTGATAATAAGCCTGCACCACCCGCGAATCGGTGAGGTAAGCGTTGGGTAACTTTGTCGCTAGAAATTCGGCGAACTGGATATATTTGCGGGCAAAAGTGGGCCATTTTTCTCGCTTCCAATCCAGGCCATCCACATTGAGGAGGGTCTTGGTACCCACCAGGCGGGGTATCCAGGCAACGGGGCTGTTGCCGGCAATAAAATACAAAGCTATATCATACCGCTGCGGCAAGGCGTGCAGGGAGGAGAGGAAGGAGTGTACGATGGTGTCCAGATATTTGTTGGCAATCGTGGGCAGTTTCACCAGCCGCATCCCCAGATAGTCGTCTCCTGGGTAAGTGATATGGTGGCTGCGGCAGTAGACCGTTACCTCGTGCCCGCGCTGCACCAGCCGCTTGCCAAGCTGCTCCACGCACGTTTCAAAACCGCTATAACTTGCCGGCACGCCGCGCGTACCTAGAAGGGCAATTTTCATCCGCTGCTCCTGTCATAATCAGTGAACAGTGAACAGTGGTCAGTGGACAGTGAACAGTGGTCAGAAAGGGACTTACTCACCACTGATCACTCGCCACTGATCACTCATCACTCATCACTCGCCACTCACCAACTCCGCGTACAGCGCCAGCCATTTGGCGGTG
>CAYQYJ010000034.1:6059-18747 GCA_964421605.1 uncultured Ardenticatenaceae bacterium
CACTCATCACTCGCCACTCACCAACTCCGCGTACAGCGCCAGCCATTTGGCGGTGAAGGCTTCTAACGAGTAACATGCCCGCAAGCGCGCCTGCCCGGCTGCGCCCAGGCGCTGCCGGCACTCTCCATCCGCCGCCAACCGGCTAATAGCCGCCGCCATCGCCGCCGCGTCGGTCGGGTGCACCAGATAACCCGTTTCCTGATCCTGCACCATCTCCAGACTGCCGCCATGCGCATTTGCCACCACCGGGCAGCCCGCCGCCATCGCCTCCAGCACCACCGTAGGGAAAGGGTCTGGTTCCGTCGAAGGGAGCACAAATATATCATACGCCGCCAGCACCGCGGGAATATCGGTGCGGAAGCCGCTGAAAATCACGCGGTCAGCCAGTCCCAGGCTATGCGCCAACTGCTTGACTTCCGCCACCAACCCTTCCTGACCGGGGAAGACGCCCCCCACCAGGGCAAACCACGCCGTGGGGTGAGCCTGCGCCGCCAGCGCCGCCGCCTGTAAGAAATGCGCCTGCCCTTTCCAATGGCTAAACCGCCCCACCATCCCCACCAGAACTGCATCCGCAGGCACGCCCCAGGCCTGCCGGATCGCTTGCGCCGCGTCCGCCTGGTCGGTAAAGCGCTGTACGTCAATGCCGTTGTGAATCACCGCCGCCCGCTGTTGGTTCAAGCGGCTGCCTGCGCACAAATGGTCGCGCGTGGGCGTAGACACGGCTACAACCTGCGCCGACAGGCGGGGAATCAGCCAGGCAGTCGTTTTCCACAAGAAGCGGGGACGGGTGATGATTTCATGGATGTGCCAGATGTGGGGCGTCCCGGTGCAGCGGGCGGCTAAAGCGCCAGGAATGACGGCGGCGGTGTTGCTATGTACCAGACGAACCTGTTCGCGGCGAATCAGGCGCGCCAGAAAGAGCGTGGACAGGATGAGCCGCCAGAAGTAACGCAGCAGACCAACTGGGGTGAAATATTTGCGGCGCAAAATGGCTGTGGGGTAGTGCACCACATCAATGCCCCGCTGCGCCAACTCCTCCGTCAGCCGTCCTTCGTAAGCCACATCCGTGGGGATAACCACCAGCGGACGCCATTCGGCGCGTGGCAGTTGGTCCAGCAGTTGCAGCAAGATCACGTCAGCGCCATACAGCTCATCGCTGGCGTGAACGTAGAGAAGGGTGCGGGGAAGCATTAACCAATCTGCTCTTGCGGCGCGCGACCGGGATCTCGCCAACCGATAATTCGCGCGGGCACGCCTCCGACAATAGCGAATGCCGGCACATCTTGAGTAACCACAGCCCCAGCCGCCACAATGGCTCCCCGCCCAATATGGACGCCAGAAAGAATGACGCTTGTGCTGGCTAACCAGCAGTCATCTTCGATGATCACAGGGCGACGAACGACCCCTTGCGCCTTCATGGGCACATCCAACCGCTCATAAATATGATTTTCGGAATGAATGCTCACCCGGGGCGACATCATCACGTTGTCGCCAATTTCAATGCCGCCGCCGCAGCCAAGATAACAATAAGCGCCCACATTGGAATAGCTGCCTAGCTGCAATCCTTTACCGATAGCCCGGCCATAGTAGCCAGAAGGGCGAATCATCGCGTAGCTGCCGATGGTCACATGATGTCCAAAACGAACGCCTTCCGCGGATAACCCCTGTATTTCACAATAATCCTCGGCCACAAAGTTGCCCTGTACAGAGATAGATTGGGGGTTACGCAAGCGCACGCCTCGTCCAATCAGAACCAACCCGGACGCCTGACGCAGCCACAGTCGCCACCAAAGACCGCGCAGCACCATAGGAGCCGTCTTCATGTACGTCTGTACCACCTCTCGCCGGGAGCGATTGGCAAAACGATCCTGGTGATTGGTTACTTCGCCGTTTCCTTCCATTTACTTAAATCCCTCTGCAAAAAGGACTCTAGCGCCAGAATATCTTCCTGGTAGAATGCCGCCAACGCCTGCGACAACGCCCGATCTAAAGCGGGTGAATTTTGGCTGAATAATCGCCGCAGGACAACTCTATCTATGGCTACAGTACCGCCATAAGCCAGACGAGCCAACTGGTTTTGTTTCTGCGCCAGAACTTGCATGTTATTGGCCTCCACCCAATGGTCATAAAAGAAATGACGATTGGCCCAGGCCAACCAACGCAGCCGCGGCAAGGCGTAAACCGACTGCTTTGGTCTGCGATCCAGATTGGCTGGCATATAGGAGGCGTCCACCCCCAAGAATTCAAACGCGCGCTGCAAGGCAGCAAAAACGTCCGTTCGCAGGTCTTCGTCCAGCAGGAGCAACATCTGCTCGCGCGCAAAAAATCGCAGATAACGGCGCAGATGCTGGTAATAGAGACCGTAGGACAATATCTCCTGAGCTTTAGGGTTTTGGCGAGCGGCAGCCCCATCAAGCAGCTCCGCCAGGCCTTCGTTGAGCGGGCGCGCCGGCAGAATGCCGACCTGCACGTACCAGTAATATGCCGAAACCGCCCGCGCCATGGGATTGCGCAAAATCGCCAACAAACGGACGCCGGGCAAGTGCCGGGCCAGGCGCTCCGGGCATTCTGGCCTTCCCAGGTAATCAGGTCGCTTGATGCCGGCAATTTGCTCAGGGCGCGCGGGGGCTAACACCTCTTGTAATATCGCGCTCACCTGATGCCTGTCATAAAACGGGTCTTCAAAAACTGGCGTCTCGTAACGCGGCAAGAACAAATCAGGGTGCTGGCGCAGCGCTTCGTGGATAAAAGTAGAACCCGCCTTCTGCGCGCCGATAATGACAAATTGTGGCAACATAACCCATTTCAATCACTTGTGGCATGTGCGTTGAGCAATTTGACCACAAGCTGTTCCTGGCGGCGAATCAAGCAAAAGATACGGACTCTGCCGGTCTTGATACAGCCCACTGATGATGAGACAGTCGGGCACAAACAGACAATGTGATCGCCACGTAAAGGGACCAGGGGACGGCAAGCTGCCCCAATAAGGCGCTGTACGAGGTGTTCATTACCGCCAACACGATGATGTAACCGATAGCCCACATATACTCGGCAGCGGATAATACAGCGCCAGCCTGCACGACGCGCCTGAAATTAATCAAGAGATGCAAAATCATACCGCCTAATCCTATCGCGCCTAACTGCAACCAGAGTTCGATGAATCCATTGTGAGCCTGCTGCACTTCCCAAACGGTGCCAACGTAGGTGACGTGCGGCAACCGGCCAGGCAGACTCCAGAACGCGTCAAAACCATAGCCCAAGATAGGGCGCTGTGTAATATAGCTCCAGGTATATTCCCACAAACCCAGCCGTATCTGTAGACTGTTTCGATCAGGGTTACGCCCTAATAGTTCCAGACCATAATCCCCAAGGCGGCTTAAACCTGGATGGATAAGAAAAACAACGATACCCCACACAATGAGAGCCAGTAACAACAGGGCGATCAGGCGGATGCCGGCATCGCGCCAACGAATCACCCCGATCAGGGGCGAAATACCTATCATGAGCAGCAGAGCCAACAAAGGCGTGGCTGATTTAGCCAGCACAATAAGGAGCGCCGCCAACAGCAAGAATAAGCTCCACATTCCCCGCCGCTTTCCGTCCACAGTCAAAGCCCAGGCGGCTGCCCCAAACACAGCCATGTACCGGCCCAGGGAGTTCTTATGCTCATAGATGCCATTCCAGGCCAACCCTCCTTCGGCGACCGACATGCGACCCAATGCGGGCGATACGGCCCCGATTACCACGCTGGTCACGGCGGCTAGAGCCAAAGCCAGAGCCACAATCTGCAACTGCTCCCGCAGCGAAAAACGCATAGCCAGATAAACGCCGACAAAAGTACCCGCGCCAAAGTTAAGCAGTCCCAACAGCGACCGCGTCGGCGCCACTGACCACAACCAAGAGAGGGGAACCAGACCAATCAGCAGCAGCAACAGCTTGTCGCGGGTTAAGAACCAGAGGAAGCGGGATAGCTGGCGCCGTATGGAAATCGCCAGGATCAGCACGACCAACACGATGACCAACAGTTGCACATCCACCCCACCCACCACCAGCAAGCTCTGGAAAGGGCGCGTCATCCACAACAAAGCCAGGGCTACCCCCAGCTTGGCCCACCAATTCGTCGCCCCGGCTTGATTAGACTGCAGCATATGGTCACGCTTTTTCATCAATGAAAACAGCTTCCCGGCGCTTTGGGGTCAATAACCCCAATACGGTGGAGTCCATTCCTAACCGCTGCGCCACCCGTATGGTCAAGATGACATTCCAACAGAGCACCCCGCCGGTGGAAGCAATGGCTGCGCCAACAACGCCCAAACCAGGTATGAGAATGACGTTCAGGAGGACATTCAAGGCAGCGCCTGCCCCAATGCCGAAAACGACATCCTTCTCGTACCCCGTCATCGTCAAAACCAGGGCATTCATGCCAAAGACGGTATTCATGATCCTGGCTGCGACCGATATATTCAGGACGCTCTGCCCCGCAGCAAACCCACTGCCAAAAATAGTCAAGAAAGGGCGGCCAAACAGGATCAAGGGAATGGCCATGACCACGGTGATGAGCAGCGCCACCCGCGCGCTCTTGTTACAAACGCTCTGTAGACGCCTCATATTGCCGGACTTGTACAGTGTGGCAATGGTTGGCGCCAGCACAGAGTTAATGGCCACCACCACAAAAGCCAGTAAATCGGTAGAGCGTACAACTGCGGTGTAAATTCCTACTGCCTGAACTCCGTCTAGCGCGCCTAATAAGAGCGTGTCTACCCGCTTATTCATAAACTGCATGCTGGTATACATTAGCAGCGGCCAGGCGCTTGCTCGCCATGCAGGTATATTGTAAGTGGGGGATGCGGTTTTGGTAGATGCCGGCAAATAATAAACCAGCAAAGTTGCGCCCACAAAAAAGGCCACTACCGTCGAAAGAACGTGCAATCCTGTCGCCAGCACCGCATTCAAACTACTTCCATTAACCAGCAAGCCTGACAGCAGGACCAAAAACAGCCCAGGTTGAATAATCGCCTCTGGCAGTTGACTGGGCACAATCCGAAACAAGCCGCGCAGAGTTCCCTGCCGTAATCGCGTCAGGGCAACGAATGGCAGCATCACCAGCGCCACCAGGAACGCCCAAAACATTTCCCGTTCTATGCCCCCCGCCGCAGCCAGCAGCACGGCTATGAGGGCTGAGCCGACAACGATACCCAAACTGATCCGGACTGACGTTCGGTTCGTCCAGCCAACCAACCCGCGTATAGCTCCCCAGTCTTGGGCTTGCAGATGCGCGGACACTTCACGAACTAAAAGCTGGTCAAGACCAAAAACTGCCGGCAGCACAAACAAATTAATCACTGTGGTAGCATAAACATAAATACCAAAACCCTCTGCCCCAATCGTGCGCGTCAGAAAAACGCTAATGATGAACATCAGCCCGACGAGACCAATCTTCATCACAAAAAAAAGGATCGCCTCCCTGGCAAAACGCACCCGAAATGAACGGGGGGCAGCAGGGGTGCTTAAGGGCTCAGTAGATTCTTCTAACATAGATGGGCAGCCATCTCGTTCAGACTATTTACATTCATCTTGTTCACCCATTCCGAGAATAGCGCGGGAAGTTATAGAGAAGGAAAGCTCAGGGGCGCCTCTTCATAACCACATTGCTCCAACAGCGAGCCCAACTCATGCAGCAAAACCTGATTATGGCGCGTTGTCAGGTAATTGCCCCAATCTCCCACAGCGCCTTTGCGGAATGTGTTAGCCTTTTGATAATACAGATCCTCCCCTATGGTTTGCAGCACTGCGGTATCCAGCGACAATCCCAGGAATGCCGAAAGTTCCGCCAACGCCATCAACTGCCGCTCAGCAGCGCCACCGCCAGCCTCGCCTATCAAATCTTCAAACCGGACTACATGCGCGCCATGTTCTTTCCAGGCCAGATACTGCCGGAACTCCTCGCCAATCCCTGGCTGCCCCACCACATCGCCGGCGCTTGTCTGTGGAATGCCTTCAATGAGCGCCATCAGGCGTGCTTCGTCATCAGGCAATGCCATGAAATAATCGTGCAGCCGATTTGTCGGTCTCTTCATAATATGATGGAAGTGGGAAACGACTATGTCCCGTGGATCACGAATGATCAAGACGTGTTTGTAAGCCATTTCCGCCAGCAGTTGCCCATTCTCGGCTGTATATGGCATGTGCGCCCCCACAAAACAACCACGACCAACCCGTTGCAGATCACGCTGGCGTGTTCGCACATCTTGCAAACGACCACTATGGTGGATATTGCTCACAAAATAGCCGGAGCGGGTCAGGCCAGGCATGAGGTCAAGGCCGCGTAGCAGCAAGTGCGTCCCTGATTTTGGAATGGAATTAGCAAAAACCCGTGAGCCTTTGCCAAAAGCGCGATACCACGTCCTCGCCAGAAGCTGGCGACCGCGGTTGGCAATGGATTCGCGACGACTAAAAGTGCCACGGATTAAGAAGCGGAGATCATCTACCAGCATCTTTTTGTTCGGTGTGGAAACACCGCCTCGCCGCCAGCCCAATAACGGGCTTTTCACACATTGGGTTCCCTTTCCGGGCCACCGCCGAATGTATACGAGAACCTCTGAATCTCATACGCATAGAGTGATGCGACTCTTTCTCTGGTTTCATGTGTGTAATAAAGCGTGTATGGTTCACGTCCCGTGGATGTATTAAGAACGGGTATATCTTCTTCGGTAATAAACAGGCCCATTTGCTGTAGATAGACAGGCAAAAGAGAATTCAGGCGCTCGAAAGTCAGCACGTCATCTACCAGAAATTCCCCATTTTCATCGCAGATAAATTCCGCCAGCGAGACGGTTAGCGGGTCTTGGGGATTCAGGTTCATAACATATTCGGCAAAGGTAATTTCTGGTCTGACCTGGAAATAGAGATACTTGAGAAAATTACGGAGCGACGTTCTTGACTTGCCTCTATCCGCATTGATTTTTTTGTAATGATGATAGAGAGAGACCACTCTGTCAAAAGGATTCCGGACCACACAAAACCTTCTGTAGGCAAACCAATCCCAACCACGTTCATCAAAAACAGGCTTGAGTTCGCGGGCAGGAATGTGATGATAAAAGGGGAATTGCCCGGTAGTTTGCGTAATATGGACGCTTTTGATGTCCGAGTACCTGTCCAGCACGCTTCTAACAGTTGTACTACCTGTACGCGGCATGGCCAGAAAAACAAACTTGTGTTGATGTGAGATTCTCACCTTAAGCTCGATCTAGCAATGGAACGCTTTTAGATGTTAATCGTCAGCGTCAGATGGCGCCGGCAGCAGGAGGGACTGCAACCGCTGGCTGGCCCTGGCGTTGTCTGGCTGTAACTGTAAGACAGTCTGGTACACAGTCACCGCTTCGTCTGGGCGATCAGTGCGTTCATAAACGTCCCCCAGACCCAGATAGGCCGGCACGCGCGTCCCATCCAGAGCAATCGCCGTCTGAAACAACGATTCTGCATAGGCTAGATCACCTAAAGGCCCTGAAGCCAGATTGCCCAGGCGCACGTGCGCCATGTAATGCGCCGGCAGCACGGTAAAAGCCTGGGTGTAAGCCGCCGCCGCTTCCTCGTAACGGCTTAAAGAACGCAGCGCCTCACCTCGTAGATAATGCGTTTGCGCCGGCGTAAACGCATCATCGCCAAAATCGTTCAGGGCAATGGCGGCATCAAGCTGCGCCAGTACACCAGCCCAGTCAGGTTCAGTCAGCGACAGTGAAACGCTTGTCAACTGGAACAGTAAATCGCTTTCCGCCACACGCTCATCGGGTAACCGGGCCTGCGCCGCCATAAAAGAGGCTTGCGCCGCCGCCAGACGCCCCAGTTTTTGCTGCGCCAGCCCCAGCAAATAATGATTGTATGCCTCTGTGGGGGACAGATCAACCGCCTGTTGATACCAGTCAACTGCCGCACCGTAGGCGGAATCCACCCAGTAATGGCTACCCCAAAGACGTAAATAAGGAATAGGGTCGGGGAGTTGCCGCCAATACATAGCGGCTGTGGCCGGCTGATCCTGCTTTTGCCAGGCAACAGCCAGCATGGTCAAGCGGCGCTGGCGGGCAGAAGATGCCGGCATTACCGTCGCCGCATCCGCCAACCACGCAACTGACTGCGCAAAAGCAACCTGCTGTTCAGCGACTGGCCGTTGAGCGCCTCCGTCCTTAATGGAGAAAGCATGGTTGAGCATAACGGCTCCCACATTCCCCAGGAACTGCCCCCACCAGCCGCGCCAGTTCAGGGCCACCCCCAGGAGCAGCACAATTCCCCAAATCAAGAGTAACTGGCGCCGGCTAAGGGCAACCAGTCTGACTTGCCAGGTTCTCACTGGCGCACACGGGCCTCAACCTGCGCCGGGGCGCTGCGCCACCACGTATGCACGATCACCGCCAACAGGCTGCCCAACAACCCAAAAACAAAAGCGATAATGGTATTGAGCATTACCAGCGGGCGCGCCGCTCTTTTCGGCACAGCGGCGCGGCTGGCTAAACGGAACCCGCCGTCGCTGTCTTGTAAGGCAATACGTTCTTCTTCAACCTTGCGCGCCAGAGCCAGATACGTGTCATTACTCACCTGCTCATTTTGTAGCAGTTGATCCAACTCACTCTGTAAAGTCTGCTGCTCCACCTGTAATGACAAAATCTCCGGCTCTAAAAGATCTGCCATCTGCGCCGCCGCCTCTATCTGCGCCGCCATGCTTTGCGCCAACGTCTCCAACGTGGCGCTTAACTCCTGGCGGCTCTGGCTGAACGCCTGCGCCTGCGGATCGAGGTTAAGCTGTAAGGCAGTTGTTGGTTCGGCGCTAAACGCCTTAATCTGCAAAAAGAGGGTGGTTAGCTGTTCCCCTACCGCTGTCGCGCCGGCTGGTTGGGCAGCTAGCTGCGCCTGCAGCGCCTGAACGTTTTGCAGCAGCAGCGTTTTCTGGCGCTCTTCGAATAAGTAGAGCGCCTGGGTAGCCAGGAGATTGTCCAACTCCTGTTTGAGGGTGGTCAAACGGTTGCGGGATTGAAAAGACGCCAGCGCGGCTGACGTTTCCTGCCAGGCGGCTTCAGAAGCCAGTAGACGCCCCTCAAAAAAGGCGACCTGTTCCTGGGTCGTGTCGCTGTAAACTTCGTTCGCCCAGCCGATAAACAACTCCGCCCACTTGTTGGCAATGAGGGCGGCTATCGCCGGGTCGTCGTAGGTAACCGACAATTCCAGCAGGGCCGGATCTGCCAGGGCATTGGATTCTAACAGCTTCGCCAGTTCGTTGAGATTCTCTATGCCCGGCGCTTCCAGGCCCACTTCGACCAACAGCCGCTGCAACAGCTCATCGCTTAGAGCCAGATCGGGATAACCCCGCGAGGAAATTTGCACGTTTTGTGTGGCAATGCGCGTGTCAAATTGCACGGTCGTGCGCGCCGAGGTGGCCACTACCAACGCGCCCGCTTCATATTGGCGCGGCAGCAGCTTGCTGATACCATAGGTCACAGCGGCTGCCAGAAGTGTGCACAACAGGATAAACCACCAGGCGCGCAGCAAAGCAGTCAGATAAAATTTCAGGTCTATTTCTTCAGGCATATTTCCATCTTTTGGCACGTCTGCGGCGGCGTCAGGGATTAACACAGCAACGCCATGCCCCAGGTTGCGGGCGTATTATAGAGTATCGTGTAGGCGTGTCAAACCAGCGTGCAATGCGCTGGCAGGCAACTTCCGACAAATGTCATTAAGAAATGATGCCGTTTACCACCCACAAAACAGCCCCCTTTCGTGCTACAGTATGGTTGCCATTGGGGGCGGCCTGTTCCGCTCCGGGTGGCAGCAAGAGGTAACGATTTAGTCGTGGAGATGCGGAGGTATCTTATGTTGACAGTGAACGATCTCATGACGGTGGCCCCCCACACTGTCACCCCTCAAACCCCGCTGCGCGAGGTAATCAATTTGATGCAGGAGGAGGAGTGCCGGCAGTTCCCCGTCGTAAATGCCAACGGCGACCTGGTGGGCATTGTCACCGACCGGGATATTCGCCTGATCCTGAACTCCCCCATCGTCCTGCACGAAAGGTGGCAGGATGAAGCTCTGCTGGACACCATGACAGTAGAAAGCTGCATGACGCCCCATCCCCTGACCGTCTCCCCCGAAACGCCAGCCTATCACGCCGCCGAGATGCTCAGCGCCTACAAATTTGGGGCGCTGCCCGTGCTGGATAACGGGCGTCTGGTGGGCATCATCACAGTCACCGATTTTCTGGACCATTTCGCTGAATTTAAGCCCCTGGTGGTCAGCGCCCATCAGGAGTAAACGCCCCAAAGCCCAGTACAACCCAACCGCAATCCCCCCGCCTGCGGACGGGCATGAGGATTGTCCGTCCCCCCCATGACAATCTTCACTTTTGTTTGATGAGATGCCGGCATATGCTTTAAGTAAGCGGTCTGGCAATTTCGTCAGGCTCCTTGTGACGCGCCTAGAATGGGCATCTTGCCCGTTCACCAGCGGACAACCACGTCATACACCTTTCAAGGGAGGTCGGGCAAGGATGCCCAACCTACATTATTTCTGAAGGAGGTCGCTATGTTCAAGAAAATCCTGGTCCCACTGGATGGGTCACACCTGGCAGAACAAGCTATCCCCCCAGCTATGACCATTGCCCAGGCCACTCACGCCGAACTCGTCTTGATGCGCGTGGTGGTCCCCCTGGAAGTCGTCGCCCCCTTTGTCGAAATCCAACCCGCCTACGACACTGCCCTCAAACGACAAGAAGCCGAAGCCCGCAGCTACCTGGAAGCCATCCGCGAACAGTGGCAGACAGCCGACTTCACCATCCGCGTCGAAACGCGCCTGGGCATGGTGGCTGAAACCATTGTAGACTGCGCTGAGGAACACGGCGTGGACCTGATCATCCTTTGCAGCCATGGGCGCACGGGCCTCAACCGTTGGGTCTATGGCAGCGTGGCCGAAAAAGTGGTGCGCGGCGCCCATTGCGACACCCTGATTGTGCGCGGACGCCCGCAGAAATAGGGCCGGAAATGGAACTCGAAACGGTTCAAATAGAAACGTACCTGGCGGGCGTTATGGGCCAGCAGGTACAGATCAGGCAAATTGGGGTACTGGGGCAAAAAGATACAGGCGCGGCGGCGCACAAAGCGGCGCTCAAAGCGTTTGGCTATGGCCAGCCGGTCTATGTGGATTACCAGGCGGGCCAGGCTGCCCCGCAGCGCATTGTGCTGCGCCAGGTCAAACGGAATGGCTTTGGCCGCGAAATGAGCAGCGACCGCGCCGCCGCCGTCTGGCTGGACTTTCACACCTTCAACCACCTGCCGCGCCACGTACCTGCCCGCGACATGGTCGCCATCCGCGGCGACGGTCATCTGACTTCTGTAGGTCAAGCCGAAGAACTGGTGCTGGTGACCGATTACGCCCCAGGCGCTCCCTACGCCCAAGACCTGATGCGTATTCGGGACGCAGGGCACATGGAAGAGCAGGACTGCCGCCGCGCCCGCGCCCTGGCGAACTATTTAGCCCTCATCCACGCCCGCAAACACGACGACCCGTTGCTATGGCGGCGGCGCGTGCGCGACCTGATCGGGCACGGCGAAGGCATCATGGGCCTGACGGACAGTTACCCGGCCGACTTCCCCCTCATCTCCCCCGCCGACCTGTGCGCCCTGGAACAAAAAGCCAATGAGTGGCGCTGGCGGCTCAAGCCGTTGACGCACCGTTTAAGCCAGGTGCATGGCGATTTCCACCCGTTCAACGTGCTATTTAGCGACGACGACACATTCACCCTGATTGATCGCAGCCGCGGCGCGTGGGGCGAACCAGCCGATGACGTTAGCTGCATGACGATCAACTACCTTTTCTTCTCCTTGCAGCGGTATGGACGGCTGGATGGGCCTTTCCAGGACCTCTACCAGGCGTTTTGGGAAACGTATCTGCGACAAACGGAAGATCGCGGCTATCCCGCCGTGATCCAGCCGTGGTACGCCTGGCGGGCGCTGGTGCTGGCCAGTCCGCAGTGGTACAACGTCACTGATGAGGTGCGCTGGAAGCTGTTGGCTTTTGCCCGCACGGTTCTGGACACACCGCACTTTGACTGGCGGGCGATCAATCGTTATCTGGGCGACGCCTGACGGGCTATGTCTGCCGCTGCGCCTGGATTTGTCGTCTGGTTGACGGGAATGCCGGCATCCGGCAAAACCACCCTGGCCCGCGCCCTGCAAACTCTTCTGGCGGCGCGCGGCGTTCCCGCTATCCTGCTCGACTCGGATCACCTGCGCCACATCCTCACCCCCGAACCCACCTACACCCCCGCCGAACGGGACTGGTTCTACACGGCGCTGGGCCAGTTAGCCGCCTGGCTGGCGCAAGAAGGCGTCAATGTCCTCATTGCCGCCACTGCCAACCGCCGCGCCTACCGCGACCAGGCCCGCCAGCAAATCCCCCGCTTCGCTGAACTCTACGTGCGCTGCTCCCTGGCGACCTGCCAGGCGCGCGACCCCAAAGGCATCTACGCCCGCGCCCAAACCGCCGCCCAGGACGCCGTCCCGGGCCTGGGGGCCATCTATGAGCCTCCCCTGGCCCCCGAAGCCACCGTAGACACCGAACGACTTTCTCCAGACGCCGCCGCAGCGTTTGTTCTGGCACAGCTTTTACCCAAGATAGTGGCGAGTGGGCAGTGATGAGTGGCGAGTGG
>CAYQYJ010000035.1:0-17235 GCA_964421605.1 uncultured Ardenticatenaceae bacterium
CGGGGGGCGACTTCGCTGCCCATGAGCATGTCGAAGGTACGGTCAGCGATGACGGCGTCTTCGATGGTGACTTGCAGCAGGGTACGGCGGGCGGGGTCCATGGTGGTTTCCCAAAGCTGTTCGGGGTTCATTTCGCCCAACCCTTTGTAGCGCTGCAAGCCGTATTTTTTGCCAATAAGGGTCTTTAGCAGTTCTGCATTTTGCCCTTCGGTGTAGGTGTAGTAGGTGTTTTTGCCTTCTTTGATCATGTACAGTGGCGGTTGGGCGATGTACAGGTGACCGTTCTCAATCAGTTGGGGCATGTAGCGGAAGAAAAAGGTGAGCAGCAAGGTGCGGATGTGGCTGCCGTCTACGTCAGCGTCGGTCATAACGACGATGCGGCTGTAGCGCAGGTTGCTGAGGTCAAAGGATTCGCCAATGCCCGTGCCCAAGGCGGAGATGAGGGCTTTGACTTCGTTGTTCGCCAGGATTTTGTCCAGGCGGGCGCGTTCGGTGTTCAGGATTTTGCCGCGCAGGGGGAGAATGGCCTGAAAGTGACGGTCGCGGCCCTGTTTGGCGCTGCCGCCGGCGCTGTCGCCCTCGACGATGAACATTTCGGAGCGGGCCGCGTCGCGTTCGGAGCAGTCGGCCAGTTTGCCTGGCAAGGTGAGGCTTTCCAGGGCGCTTTTGCGCATGACGAGTTCGCGGGCTTTGCGGGCAGCGTCGCGGGCGCGGGAGGAGGTGAGGCAGCGTTCAATAATGCGCTTGGCTTCACGCGGGTTTTCTTCCAGGAACATGGAGAGCGCGTCGGAGGCAATACCGGCAACAATGCCGGCAACTTCCGCATTCATCAGCTTCACTTTGGTCTGGCTCTCAAACTGTGGGTCAGGATGCTTGACGCTGACAATGGCGGTCATGCCTTCGCGCACGTCGTCGCTGGAAAAGTTTGTCTCCTTCTCCTTCAAGTAACCGTTCTTGCGGGCATAGGAGTTGATCACGCGCGTTACCGCCGTGCGTAGTCCGGTCAGGTGGGTGCCGCCGTCGGGCGTGTGGATGGTGTTGGCAAAGGCAAACTCAGAAATAGCCACACCATCGGTGTATTGGATGGCCAGTTCTACGTCTACGCCATCCACTTCTTTACGCATGGCAATAGGCTCATGCAGCACTTTCCGGTTACGGTTCAGATAGCGCACGAAGGAACTCAGGCCGCCTTCAAAGTAAAAGCTCATCTCCCGCGGCAGTTCCCCCCGTTCATCCCGCAACGTCATAAAAACGCCCGTAGTGACAAAAGCCATTTCGCGGAAGCGGTTCAGGAGGGTTTCAAAGCGGTAGGTGGAACCGTCGTTGAAAATCGTATCGTCAAAGCGAAACCGAATGGTGGTGCCTGTGTCTTCTTTTTTCGTCTTGCCAATCTGCGTCACAGGCCCCTGGGGGATGCCACGCTCGTAACGTTGTTCATAGATGCCGCCGTTTTGTTTGACAGTGGCTATGGTCCAACTGGAAAGGGCATTGACGGCGGCTGCGCCCACGCCGTGCAAACCGCCTGACACTTTGTAGGCGGAGGCGTCGAACTTGCCGCCAGCGTGGAGGGTAGTCAAGACGACCTGCATAGCGGATACGCCTTCGGTGGGGTGGATGCCGACGGGAATGCCGCCGCCATTATCGGTGACGGAAACGCTTTCGTCCGGGTGAATGGTGACGGTAATGCGGTCGCAGCGACCCGCCAGGGCTTCGTCAATGGCATTGTCTACGATTTCGTAAACGAGATGGTGCAGCGCTTTGATGTCGGTTCCGCCGACGTACATGCCGGGCCGCCGCCGCACGGCTTCTAATCCTTTTAATACCTGGATACTGCTGGCGTCGTAGCTCGCCTGTATTTTCGTCATCTGTCATCCTTTCTTTATCTGCTTACTGCAAAAACGCCAGGGGCGCTAAGATTTGCTGTTTTTTTCTGGCGATTGGCGCATCCTGGCGGTGAAATTCTGGAGAGGTTTCGTCGTCGCCTGGGTGTCTGTAAAACGATTTTCCAAAATCGTTTTAGTTGTTTATGAAAGTGGCGCAGGAGTGTGGTCACGTGGAACGCGGGCGCGATAGAAAACGAAGGTGGACATGACCAGAGCAGTGCTGATGAAACCGTGACCAAAGAGGCTGACCAGGGTGAGCCAGGAGCCATTGTCTACCTGCCGCCACAAGGTGTTCAGGCCGCTGCCGACCAGTATTAAACCCAGCAGGAGCAGCAAGGCGGGCCAGATGTGGGTCTGCACCAGGCGGACGCTGGTTAACATGGCGGGGAAAATGCCGGCATCATCCAAAACAATCCCATGAATACTAAAACTGAGATAAATCGCCAGCCACATAGCGGCTGCGCCGCTGAGGAATATCAGCGTCGCCGGTCCCAGGCCAAACAGGGCTAAAATCAGAGACACCGGCAGCAGGACTACACCCACTGCCGCCAGGGATAAGCCAAAAATCAACACCAGCCCAAACAGCTTGAGGGCCGATCGCGCCAGCCGCCGCGCAAATGCCGCCAGGTCAAACGGTTCGCCGCGTAAAGTATGCGCCAGCAAGTTGTAGTAGAGCACCGCCAGCAGCAAGCCAGCCACGTTCAGCAGGATAAAAAGTAGGGACCAGGTGGGCATGCTGGCGACCTCTAAGACGGCGGCGGGAATGGGCGTCCTTTCGGGCGTTGGTCCGGTCATGAGCGCCGGGACGCCAATTACCGGGAAACTAAGCATAGTGAGCATATTGATGCGCGGAGCCAGGGCAACGCCCTGTTCGACAAAGGCGGCAAACATTTCCTGGTCGGCGAGCAGAGAAAGGTTTTGCTGCATGAGGGTGGCTGCGCCGAGGCGGGGCCCTAGCCAGAGGAGCAGATCAAGAAGCACAGGCAGCAGGATCAGCCATAGGTGGCTTGTAATTAAGTCAAATCCAGCGGCAATGGTGCTAATGACCCCAGGTGGTCCCGGTGATTCAGGTTTTGTTTGTCGCATCATAATCAGGAGTTATACATTTCTCAGACTGGAGCAGTCTCGAAGACTGCTCCAGTCTCTCCATAATAACCCCCTGATTTTACCACATTTGTTCTAGCCTGACGAACGGCATCAGGTAAGAACAGGCCCCTTTTACCGCCTCCGTTACGCCTGTGCCGCGGCTGTGGTTAGCCGGTGAACAGGCGACCATAGCGGTGGTTGAACCGCTTCCAGGAAAGCCAGCCGCGCCGCCATAACTCTATCAAGCCCATCATGGAAGCCAGGATGATGAGGATCATGGCGACTATCCAGCCCAGCCACCAGTCGCCGCGACCGCCGCCGTCAATGCCTACCAGTTCGACTGACGTGGGCGCTTCGGTGATGGTGAAGGACCACTGCACGGGAACTTGCTGCGCGCCCGATTCCGCGCCGGGGACGCCGGGGGAGGTCTGTCCGGCTACGGTGACGGTGTAGACTTCTGCCTGGGTCAAAGGGGCATCTGGGGTGAAGGTGACCGTCCAGGCGTCAGGGTCGTAGACAAACGCGCCGCTGACGCTGCCTTCGGGACCAACGACTTCAAAGTCCGTGTCCGTCGTCATGCTGAGGCTCCAGGTGACGCTAATCTCGGTGTCTACAGGCACGTTGACGGCGTCCGCCTCGGGGTAGTGGCTGACAACCAGGGGGTCGCGCCAATATTGCACAGCTTTGTCGCTATCGCTGCCATTGCCCCAATCGGTAGCGGTGTTGTCAATGAGTTGCACGCCATCCGCGCCATACTCAATGGTGGCGCTGCGATTAGCCAGAGAGACGATAGAGCCCCAGGATTCGACCGTTTCCCAGGAGCCGCGGGTGTATTTGTATTGCAGTTGGCTGCCGTCCAGAATGTCCAGGGTGTACTCCCAGACATTGGGAGCCGTTTCGGTCATGGCAGCCAGTCCGGGGTTCCAGGGGCCAAATTCGGGGATGTCGCCGGCAATGTAGACGACGCCGGGGGTGTATGCCGGCACGCCCACGCGGAAAGTCACAGAGACATACAGCGTTTCGGCGGTGGCTTCCACCACGTTGGATGGGTCAGAGCGGTTGAAGCTGGTGTCGTAAGCCACCAGGTAGTATTGGTAAGTGCTACCCGTGACTACATTGTCATCGGTGTAACTGACGGCACTGGCGTCCAGCGCCGCCAGACGAACATAATCC
Source organism: uncultured Ardenticatenaceae bacterium (assembly GCA_964421605.1). GTDB lineage: Bacteria > Chloroflexota > Anaerolineae > Promineifilales > Promineifilaceae > JAGVTM01. Next base: position 4,143 of record CAYQYJ010000035.1, read on the forward strand.
ACCTCGCCCAACAGGCGGCGGTACAACTCGTAACCCACCAGATCGCTTTCACTGTTCGAGTCCCAGGAGAGCAGGATACTGCTGGCGGTGGTGCCATCTACGGTGAGATTTAGCGGCGCGGCGGGGGGCGTCACGTCGTCGCTGGGGATAACAAACAACTGGCCTGGATTGTCATTGTCGCCGGGGCCGCTCAGGTCCGAGTAGTACCAGGTACGCCCGCCGTCACTGGACCAGCGGGTGACGTAATCATACTCACCCAGCCACTCCGGCAGCAGGTTGCCCAGGTATTCGTCATTGTTACCCACAGCCGTATTGTAGCTCATGCTGCTCCAGGCCCAGGTGGGGTCTGTGGCTGCCGAACCCTGCGGCCCGTAGCCAACTTCAGCCCATATGCCTGAGGCGGGGCCGCTGCCGCCGGTGAAGCCATCAATCCACAACTGACCGTAGATATTTTCGGTGGGCGTCAGGGCGCTGATGGTGTGCGTGATTTGCGGCGGCCATTGCAAGTTGTACCAGGCGGTGGACAGGTCGTGGTGCGGAATGCCCATAGCCTCGTTGGACCAGCCGCTGGCCAAGCCGCTGCCCTCATCCACGGAGATGAGCACATAGTAGTAGGCAATGGCGTTTTGCAGACCGGTGTCGCTGTAGGTGGTGTTAGCCGTGCTGCCTACGAATTCATAACCGCCGCCGCTGACCAGGCTGCGGTAAAGGTCGTAGCGGGTAGCGCCTGCCGCCGAACTCCAGGCCAGGTCAACTGTCTGGTTGGATTCGCCAGTCACCGCCAGATCGGCTACAGCGGCGGGGGGAGCGGACAGGGCATTGTTCAACACCAACAGCGCGCCAGAGAAAGCGGGCACGTTGACGGTCAACTGTCCGGCGCCATCTACCGTGTAGACCGCGTTGCTGTTGATGATATCCACGAACTCCGCGCCGTAGGGCAGGTAGCCGCTGACGTCCAGCGTCACCAGGGATTCCAGCAGCGCGGCGCGGTTGATGAGGACGACGGCGGCGTCGGAGTTGTCCGCCATTTTGCGACCGTAGGCGTAGACGTTGTTGGCGTCGTCTACCAGGAGGGTGTCGAAGCTGCCCGTACGCAACGCGGGATGCGCCTGGCGGGTGTTGGCTAACAGGGTATATTGGTCGCGCAGGTTGGCCTGGCCCACTTCCGTCTGCAGGTGGGTGTAGAAGGGCGTACCGCTTTCATCCAGCCAGGGATAGGGGATGCGGTTGTACGGGTCGTCCTGCAAGGTGCTACCATCGTTGGTGGCCGGGCCAACCAGGCCGACTTCGTCGCCATAGTAGATGGTGGGCGCGCCTGGCAGCGTAAACTGGAGCAGGGTGACGCCTTTGAGCCGCTCGATGGCGTCGCTCCAGTCGTAGTTGGGATCGTCGTAGAGGGCGGCGTCGTTTTTGCCTGGGCCTTCATCGAGCATGATTAAGGCGCGGTTGGTGTCGTGGCTGCCCAACAGGTTCATCATGGCGTAGTAGGCTTCGGCGGGATACCGTTCCTGCCAGTTGCGCAGCCGTTCGTTGAGTTGGGAGGGGGTGAGGGGAGCTAACGTGCCGGCAGAACTGCCGCTGTTGTGGTCATTGTCAATGAAGGTGGTATCGCGCCAAAAGCTCAACATAGCCGAGCTGTACTGGTAGTTCATGGTGGCGTCCCACTCGTTGCCGATGAACCAGGAAGAGCCGTTGCCCCACTCTTCGCCCACAATGTAAGCGTCGGGGTTTGTCTCGTGAACCGCCTGGCGGAATCCTTCCCAATAATCGTTGGCGGGGTCATTAGCCGCGCCGGGGTCTACGTCGCCGCCCACGTCCAGCCGCCAGCCATCAGCCCACTGCATCCAGTAACGGGCAATGGCATCCGGGCCGCCAGACCAGATATAGTCGCGCACGGCGGGGTTGGTTGCGTCCAGCTTGGGCAAACTGTCGAAACCAAACCAGGAAGTGTAGTTGGTATCGCCCGCGCAAACGCCTGTGCCAGGCACAGCCGCCGCCGCAAAGTAATACCAGGCGCGATAGGGGCTGCTCTCGCTTTCGCAAGCGCCGTCGGGCACATCGTAGCGCTGGTAACGGTCAAAGTAGATGCTGTCTGAGGACGTATGATTAAACACGCCGTCCAGAATGATCTTCATGCCGCGATTGTGCGCCTCGGTAGCCAACTGCTGGAACAAAATCAGATCGCCGAAGTTATCGTCAATCAGGCTGAAATCGGTGGTGTCGTACTTGTGGTTCGAGGGGGACTCGAAAATGGGGTTCAGGTAAAGGGCGGTGACGCCCAGGTCCTGCAGGTAATCAATCTGGTCCAGGATGCCTTGCAAGTCGCCGCCGTAGAAGTTCTCGCCCCATTTGCCTGTGCAGTCTGTGCCCTCTTCGCGCGGGTCACAAACGTTGAAGTTCCAGTCGGATTGGTTGGAGCGGAAGATGGAGCCGTCGGGCAGGTCATAGTGGAAGCTGCCGGGGGGGGTGTTGTTGCCGGCATCCCCATCGCGGAAGCGATCGGCAAATATCTGGTAAATGACGGCATCCTTCACCCAGTCGGGCGTGGCAAAGGTGGGGTCGTGAACGGTCAACTGCCAGCTATTGTCAGGGCTGTCGGCATACGTCTGCCCCCAACCGCCCGTGCGCGCATTGTCGTCTTCGTAGTAAGCGGTAGCTGTGCCATCTATGGCGATAAAACGATACCAGTAAATGGTAGGATCGGGGCTGCCGGGCAGGGTAATCTCCCACCATTCGTAGACGCCATCGTCCGCCGTCAACGTCAGGGGCAGCAGCAGATTGACGTTGTTACGGTCATCCCAGACGCGCACTTTGGCGGCTGTCAGGTCGTTGCTGGCGGCGCGGAAGCGCAGGGTGACGGGCGTATCGGTGGTTATGGGACCGCCCGGCGTCCGGTACAGCGGGTCGCGGCTGTCGTGCCCTAGATCATCCCAGAAGATGTTATTGTCGTGCCCCGCGCCCCCTTCTGGTTCAGGTACGTAGACGTTCCAGCGCCCGCTGCTCATGTCCAATAGGACAGTGATGGTCAGGTTGTCGCCGAGGGTCTGGAAAGCAAGCGGGGTGGAGTCGTTACGCCCATCGGCGCTGAACTGGTTGAGCCAGTCGCCTGTCTGGGACAGTTTAGCCTGATAGAGGCCACCGCTGGCAATTTCATAGTGCAGCAGGTAGAGGCCGTTGCCGGCATCGCTCATGGCCGTAGCCGGGTTCGTGTTGTCCCAACCCTGCCAGTCGCCGACGGCGGTCCAGTTTACGGGGGCGTCGTCCCAAACGTTGACGATGTTTTGCGCTGGCGACAACTGCATCACGTCGCCGCTGTGGTCGTTGGTATCGAAGGTGAACTTCACGGTCTGGCTGGCGGCGCTGGTAATGACCCAGGCGTTGTTGCTGGGGTAAGCATTGCCCCAATTGCCGCACTCTACGACCTTGAATTCGTCGCGCCCGGCGTTGGTGAGCGTGAAATCGAGCGAAAAGACGCCATCGCCGCCGACCAGGTCGCCATTGAGACCATCATCGTTGAGGGGTGTGTCGTCGTTGTCCCACCCCTGGAAGCCACCGGCCACGCACCAGTTGCCGCTGCCGCTGCTGTTGCCGGCAATAGCCACGCGCCCACTGTAAGCATCCAGCAAAAAGCTGACTGGCGTGTTGTCGGCGGCGGCGCTAAACGCCAGGGGGCTGCCATCTACGGCGCGGCCATCAGCCACAAACTGTTCGCTCCAGGAGCCGGTCTGCACGACTTTAGCCTGATAAGCGCCCGCGGTGGGGATGGTGTACTGCAAGTAGTAGAGGCCATGTCCCAGGTCAGTCATGGCAGTGGCCGGGTTGCCGTTGTCCCAGCCCTGCCAGTCGCCCACAGCGGTGAAGCTGGCGGGCAGGCTGTCGCCAGAGACGTTGACGATGTTTTGGGTGGGGGTGTAGGCAATGCCGGCATCCCCCCCATAATCATTCGTGTCAAAAGTCAAACGGACAGCCTGATTGTCGCTGTCCGTATAAAACCAACTATTTTGCGCGGGGAACGTTGTGCCCCAATCGCCACAGGTAACGGCTTTCCATTCGTGGCGGCCCGCCGTAGCGATGGTGAAATCGAGAGAAAAGACGCCATCGCCAGCTATCAGGTCGCCGTTGGCGCCGTCGTCATAGAGTGGGTTGGCGCTGTTGTCCCACCCCTGGAAACTGCCGGCAGCGCACCATGTATTCGTGGGCGCGGCGGGATTAGGTGCAGCGGTAGCTGCCTGCCGGCCGGACAACACCAGCAACGCCAGCGTCAAAACACTCAAGATCAACCGCGCGCTCATTGCTACTTTCGGTTTCATTATAAACCTCCTTGTGGGGTTGAAGTCTGCCATTGAAAATAGGGAATATTTTGCTCATGAGGATCTCATGTCAAGCTCTCTTTCCCCTCACATATTATCCCCCATGTTTGTTGACATGTCAACAAACCGCGCTGTCTGGCCGGTTAAAGCGAACACTACCCTCCCAAAGGGGGCAGAGTGACTCGCAGGTTGATTACCTGATTATTTTCTGCAACAAGATTGAACCAGGTCTTTTATGAAATCCAGCAAGCGCCTGGCTGGCACGAGCAACTGTCTTGTAATTCAGAAGTCCATGTGTCCCAATCATGCACGCTCAAATTGATCTATAACAACCTCGCCTTCAGGGAACTCAGCGACAATTTTTAAAGTCCCTCCCATCGCCGCAAGCAATTTGCGCAGGGTGCTTATGCGCATGTCCCCCTGGTTTTCCATTTTGGATAAAGCTGCTTGACTAACGTTTAGAATCTTTGCCAGATCCTGCTGAGTAAGCTGACGAGTTTGGCGCAGTTCTTGAAGCGCCATGCTGATCAAGATAGCTTGCGCCTGATCTTCAATCTTCTGGCGTCGCAGCGGCGACATTTTTTCTTTGAGTTCCTTAAACGGTTTTGCCATTATGTCAACCCCTCATCTTCTACCGACTTGAGATGGTCATCAAATAATCTGTCGGCTATGGGAACATGTTCATCATACCATCTATCGTTACCAGTCTTGTTTCCACCGATCAGCAATATTGCGGCGCGTCTAGGGTCAAAAGCATACAGTACGCGATATGGCTGTATGCGTAGCTCTCTCATGTGATTATGCCTTGATCCTTTGATGCCGGAACTGTAGGGATAGGGCAAAAAGGGGCCTCGTTGTTCTAAAAGGGTCACCGTTACGGCAACAGAATCTTGCTCATCTTGATGTCAACGCCATCCTCCTCCAGGCACTTACTCATTCCCAGATATGGCGCCGCTTCTTGCTCCTGATCCACGGATCAGATGGATCGAGGAAAGGGGCGTATATGACCCCAAAATGACACCAAATTACTACCTTTTGTTAGCAAAACTGATATACTTGACCAGGCTTGCCATAACAGCAGGTTAATGTTGTCTTGGTATTTTCCCGATTGCCGCGCCAGCCTGTTATAATCACCGTTTGCGGCTAAATGCCGGCACTGTTGCTTTCCCATAACCCATGTTAACCGCTGTGCAGACAGGTTCAGGCAAAAGCCCGTCCCCAATCTACCTGACAGGAGTAAACAAACCATGACAGATGTGCAAGAAATTGCCAATCGTATTGTGAGCAACGTGGAAAAAGTCATTATTGGCAAACGTTCCGCGGTGCAACTTACTGTGCTGGGCCTGTTGTGCCAGGGGCACATCTTAATCGAGGATGTGCCTGGCGTGGGCAAAACAGTGCTCGCCAAAGCGATAGCCCGCTCAGTGGGCTGCGAGTTCAAGCGCATCCAGTTTACTCCCGACATGCTCCCCACGGACGTCACAGGCGTATCTGTCTTCAACCAGAAAACACGGGAATTCGAGTTCCGACCTGGCCCCATTCACGCCCAGATTGTGCTGGCAGACGAAATCAACCGGGCCACACCCAAGACACAGTCGGCGCTGTTGGAAGCCATGGAAGAGCGGCAAGTGACGGTAGACGGCACTACTTATGCCCTCAAACCCCCATTCATGGTGCTAGCCACGCAAAACCCCATTGAATACGAAGGCACATTCCCCCTGCCCGAAGCCCAACTTGACCGTTTCATGCTGCGCATCCGCCTGGGTTACCCTAACAAGGCTGAGGAAATTGAAATCCTCAACCGGCAGCAGTATGTGCACCCGATAAACATCATTGAGCAGGTGGTTTCTGTTACGGAATTGATCGCGGCGCAGGAGGCTATCAAGAGCATCTATCTGGATGAACTGGTCAAGGAATACATTGTAGAAATTGTGCGACAGACGCGGCTGCATCAGGATGTGTATCTGGGAGCCAGTTCACGCGGGGCGCTTTCCATTTACCGACTATCCCAGGCGCGGGCGGCGCTATTCAACCGGGACTATGTGCTGCCTGATGACGTCAAGGCGCTGGCGGAGCCAGCTCTGGCGCATCGCATTATTGTGGGACCGGCAGCGCGTATTAAGGATGTCGAGCCTGGCGCGTTGGTGAACGACATTTTGGATAAGATTCCTGTGCCGGGGGCGCAGGCGATGGCCCGCCGCTGATATGGGACGGCAACCTGACCACCAGGAGCGCCAGCCGATGGTGCGAAAACCCGCCGGAGCGCCGGATTCCCGCCGGCAGCCAGCTTAGCCAGGATTGCGTATGTTCAAGCGACGAAATGTGGTGCTGTTACTGGCCCTTTTAGCTCTAATTGGGGGGCTGAGCAATGGGCGGGATCTGCTGTTTAACCTGGCTTACCTGCTGGGACTGCTGCTCATTGTTTCTTTTTTCTGGGCCTGGGCCAATTTACGTTGGGTACATCTCTCCCGCCTGACCCGCAGCCGTTATGCGCAGGCAGGCGGCACCTTTGAGGAACGCTTCACGGTACGCAACACGAGTATTGTGCCCAAACTATGGCTGGAAATTCGCGACTTTTCGGGATTGCCCACACACCACGCCAGTCGCGTGATCACCAATCTGGGCAGCCGCAGCCAGGAAACATGGCGGGTGAACACTGTTTGTTCACAACGGGGGCAGTATCAGCTTGGGCCGTTGCGCCTGAGCACCAGCGATCCGTTTGGCTTGTTTCCCATGCAGCGCGACTTGCCGCAAAAGGGGATGTTGGTAGTTTATCCAACCACAGTGGACATCAGTTATTTTGCGCTGCCCATTGGCGCGCTGCCTGGGGGGGATGCGCTGCGTCGCCGCACGCATTACATTACGACCAACGCCGCAGGCGTGCGCGACTACGCCCCCGGCGACAGCTACAGCCGTATTCACTGGCGCAGTACAGCGCGACGCGACCGGTTGATTGTGAAGGAGTTTGAACTCGACCCGCTGGCGGATATCTGGATTGTGCCCGATATGGGTATGTTTGGGCATGTGGCGGCAACGAAGATGGACCCGAATGCCGGCATGGACCCCGACCGCCCCATCTGGATGCAGCAGCAAGCGTATAAACTGCCAGAATCTACGGAAGAATACACCATCACCATTGCCGCCTCGCTGGCGCAATATTTTCTGCGTTACGACCGCAACGTGGGGTTGATGGCTTACGCCCAGGGTCGTGAAGTGATTCAGCCCGACCGCGGCGAAAGGCAGCGGAATAAAATCCTGGAAACGCTGGCAGTGCTGCACACACAGGGGGAGCTAACGATTGAGCAAGTGATGCAGGCTGAACTGCAAATCTTCCCGCGCGGCACCACCCTGATTGTGATCACACCCACGTCTAACGAACTGTGGGCCACGGTGGCACGACAGCTCAAACGGCGCGGGTTGCGCGTGGTGACGGTGCTGGTGGAACCGTCTTCTTTCGGCGGTTATAAGTCTGCCGAACCGCTAGCCACGTTTTTGCAAGCCAATGGGCTGACAACTTACGTGGTGCGTAATGGGGATAATCTGGCGGCAGCCCTCAGCCGCAAGCCTTCAGGGTTCGGTACATTTGCCCTGTAGACAAAGTGGAGCCGCCCAATTACAATCAGAAAGACTGGAGCAGTCTGAAAGAATATAATTAGGGAACCCCCTTCTCCTCAAGGGGCTTTTCCGGGGCGGCTGTTATGCCGGCAGAATGAAAGGAAGATATGGACAAAACAAAAAAAACTACAGCCCTCAGCAGACGTCAGTTCTTACAACTTTCTTCTGGCGCGGCCCTGAGCGCAGGTCTGAGCCGGATCAACCCGCTGCGGCGGGGGCGCGGCAGTTACACGGTGGGCGTGGGGCACAACCCCAACCCTTATACGGCAACATTGCGCGCCATGCTAGCCAGCGATGGCTGGAACCCGTCCGTCATTGCCGGCAAACGAGTAATCATTAAGCCCAATCTGGTACAGCCGCAACCCGCCGACACGGGCATCACCACCGATCCTGAGGTGGTGCGCGCCATTGTGGACCAGGCGTTAGCCGCCAACGCCGCTGAAGTCTGGATTGTGGAAACGGGCGTGGAGGGCGCTTTTTTTGAACCGTGCGGCTATAGTTTCTTTAACGACTATGACCCGCGCGTCTCATTGGTTGATCTGGTGGGTTTGCCGTACAACATGGCCCCCGTGCCCAACGGCCTGGCTTACAGCGCCATTGCCTTGCCTATTGCTTTGTTTGATGACAACGCTTTTGTGATCAGCGTGGGGAAAATGAAGGTGCATAACCTGACAATGGTCAGCCTGGCCAGTAAAAACATGTTTGGCTTCCCGCCGATTGACTTCTACACGGCGCCGCCGCGGGTGGGGCGGTTTGGCATGCATGACCGCAGCGTCAACGAAAGTATCGTAGACCTGAATCTGGCGCGCAAGCCTGATTACGCCGTGGTAGACGGCATCTGGGGGTTAGAGGGCCAGGGCCCGTGGGGCGGCTCGCCTGTGCGCATGGACCTGGTAGTGGCCGGGGACAATGCGCTGGCGGTAGATTATGTCTGCCTGATGGCCATGAATATCCCTGCCGCGCGCGTACCCCATCTCTTGTATTGTTCGGTGGGCGGGCTGGGTCCGGCTGGCTTGAACGACATCACTATTCAGGGGGATCCGTTTGAGCCGGTTGCTTTTGACATCCCGTTGTCGCTGCCGACGGCGTCGCCGCCGCAGGCTTCCCCTTTCTCCATTAACCCCTTCTTGGGAGAACAAGCGCAGATCAGTTTCCGGCTGAATATGCCTTGCTTATGTGCGGTGGAAATTGTCAGGGCGCAGCCTTTTGACCCGGATTTGCCGTTGGTACGGCAGTTGCGGAGTTGGGGACCGATATATGCCGGCCCGACTACGCTGACCTGGGATGGGCGAGACGATGAGGGGAACATTGCCTTGCCCGCTACTTATGGCGTGCGTGTGGCGGCCCGCAGCTATCTGGCAACGAACGTCATTTTTGCGTTTGGCTGGGTGAATATCACCAATCCTAACGGCTAAAGGGTGGCGCCCCACCCTGGTTACTGCCCTACGGATTTTCTGCTCGTTCGCATTTGAGGATGCGAACTCCTCCATTTAGAGAACCCCCTTCCCCTTGGGGGGAAGGGGTCTTTGGCAAAGGGCGAGGGGCGCAATGCGCCCTCGCCCGCTACTATCCTTCTCCGATTTAGCGCCGACGCAGCCAGACCAGGCCAGCTACCAGAACTAGAACGACCAGAATAGCGCCGCCAACGAGTCCCATGATCACGCCCATGTTGGGCGCGTCTGCCTGAGAGGTAGTCTGCGCCGCTGCCGCCCCAGATAACTGGGAGGCTGCGCTGGCTGAGGCCGCGCTGTCCCCCCACTGCACCAGGAGCAGGGGTAAATCGTGGTCAGACGATTTGTAGGGGATCCCCTCCGGGCTGGTGTCCAACCCGAAGACGTCGGGATAATCGGCGTTTACGTGCATGAGTTTGATGCCGGCAATATCGTCCGCCAGCGCTGGCGAAACGAACATGCCGTCAATCAACTGCGACGCGCCGCTAAAGACAAAGCTGTATCGTTCCGATTCGGGTATGCGCTGCATGGCGTCTACCAACTGTCCGCCGCCGGTGGTCAGGGAGAGAATAGGGGGCGCCTGGTTGTAGTCGTTAAAGTCGCCCATGACGATGATTTTGGCGTCGGCGTCGGCTGCCAGAATCTCCGTAACCAGTTCATTCAAATGCTGCGCCTGCGCCGCCCGCTCTGGCGCGGTTTCCAGATCGCCCCCCCGTTTGGACTTAAAATGATTCACCAGCACCAGCAAAGGCTCCCCATCCACCGTCAGACTGGCTTGCAGCGGTGGGCGCGAGAATAAAGGGAACTGCCCGGCCGGGCAGTTAATGGAGCCGTCGTCCGACTCGGTGCGGATCGTCGAGCAGCCTTGCCGCAGGGTCAGCGACTGTACCGCCACCCGATCAGGCTGCGTGAGCAACGCCACGTCAATGCCGCGGGCGTCGGGGCTTTCCATATGGTGTACGGCATAAGTGAAGCCACAGGCGCTGGCGGTTTGGTCAGCCAATTCTTGCAGCAGTGACGCTTTTTCTACTTCGATGATGCCCACAATGGTGGGGCAGCCTAAAACACGACTGAGTGCATAGGATAGTTTAGCCTGTTTGATACTCAACTCGGCAGGAGACGGTTTCGGCTCGGCATCGGTGCGGGTATCGTCTATCAAGTCGAAATAGTTTTCTACGTTAAAGGTGGTGATCGTAAATTGACCGGGCGCTGGCTGCAGGGGTTCAGGCAGCGGCGGCATGTCGGCCACGGTGACGCGCAGCTCATTGGTTTGCTGCTGCACAATTTTGAACTGGTCAAAGTTGTAGATCAAGGGACCGACAATGCCTTCAACCTGGTCGCCTACTTTGACATCGGGAAAACCGGCGCAGGTAATGTCCGTCGTGTGCAAAATGGGGATGATTTGACCAATGGGGTCGCTTTCGCGCTGGCGGATGACGCGCGAAATGCCGGCATCTGGGGGAGCCACAGCAAACGCGCAACCACTAAACGTCGGCCCCAATACGGGCGCAGCCCCCTCAATCATCACCCGCATACTCTCCAGCGGCTCAAAATAAGCCGCCGCTGCCGCTGTATCCGCAGGAGGCATGATGGCAACGGGCGCGGGCAGCGGGTTGCCGCGGCTCTCCACTTCGATTTGCAGCCCCGTATCGTCAATCTCCGAATACCCAAAAAACTCCGTCACCTGTCCGGTCACGCGCACCAGATCGCCCATCACCACCTGGGGCCGGCGCACGCCGGCAAATACGGCAATAGCGTCAGACGTTTGTGGATCGCCGTCTTCGCTGCCAGGCAGGTCTTGCACAAACAGGGTGTAATAGGTCGTGCCTTCGACATTACGGTCTTCATACATGCCCGTAACCACGCCGCGGAAGGTGACTTCTTGATTCACCTGCGCCGCCACGTCGCGCACGCCCTGAATCTGCCCGATGGGGGGCAGGTCGTTGCTCACCGCAGCGGCTAAAGGAGCTGCCGGCAAAACAACCGCGGCGCACTCGCTATCGAAACTGACCACGCCAGGGGTGGCCGTGCGCTGCGGTTGCCAATCGCCAGGGCTATCTGTGTCGCAAGAAGCGGGCACCCGCTCAATGCTCTGACCGCGCAGCACACCGCCTATGGCTGGCGAAAAATAGTGGACGCTGTCGCCATAGTTGATAGCGTCCACCACGTTGTCCAGGGCATCCAGCAGCAACACCTCATCGCCGCCATTGGACAAGCCAACTGTGCCGCCAGCCCAGGCGGCATACAATATCATGTCGGGCACATCCGCTTCGGTGTCCAGCATTTCGTAATCAGGCGCTATCCCATACAGTTTACGGAAGCCCGCTGCCGTCTGGGCCACGATGATCACTTGATTCGGTTCGACCAGCGCCCCGTCAGGGAAACCCATCATGCCTTCCCGCTGTCCTTTGTTTTCTTCATCGCCCAGCTTATAACCGGTCAAAGCCAACGGTTCTGCGCCCAGATAGACCAGTTCAATCCATTCTTCCTCCTCATCCGCGCCAGGCGTATCGTAATACACTTCAGTGATGAGAAGGGTCGTTGTCTGGAGCGCATTGACTGTACGCACCAGCAAGAAAAGCATAGCAAGCAGCCCAAGTTGGAGAATAGGGTATTTCTTTTTCATCGCAGACCTCAACCAGCAGAAAACAAAGGTGGGAGATTCCAGCCGTTTACCGTAAAATAAACCGTGGATGTGATAGCAGAATTTTGGAGCAGGTTGGCTTATCTGGCAACCTTTTTGATAGGCAAAGCGTCATGAGGCGCAGCCATTGATGTTGTTGCCGCTTTCACTTTCGTTCGGGATGGACACCATGACCGCAGAAACCAAACTACAACAGCAACCCTCTCTCCCATTTTCGTGGCAGCGGCAGATAATTGCCGGCAATCCGGTTGAACGGCACGGATTCCGCGTTATCCCGCAGGCAGAGGCTATCTCGCTATGTTGGCGCGGCAGCGGATCGGCAGTGGCGCCATTCCTGTCCGGGCTGGTGTACAACCGGCCCACTGGCCTGGTGGTGGAACAAAGCGAAAGCAGCCAATACATCCCCATTGTAGACGTCACCCGTCTGATACAAGTGGGTCTATGGGCGCTGGCGTTCTTATTTGCCTTGCTGCCCTGGTTTTATGCGCCGAAACATAGATGAAATAATTTGCGCGCAGCGTTTGGGCGCTGCCGAAGGACAATTCAGCGAATTGTCCCACAGATGGCAAACGGAGGAAGTTGTGATGAAAGAACTCAACAATGGCTTTTTTGCCAACACAGTTAAGAACCAAAGCGAAGCTTTTGACCTGCTGCAATCCTTGAGCCAGACAGCCCGCGGCAGCGCCGTCTACAGCGAACCTGTGGAAAAAGGGGAGTATACGCTGATTACCGCCGCGGAAGTAAGCGTGGGCCTGGGCTTTGGCTACGGCGCAGGCGGCGGCGGCGCGGCAACCAAAAGCGAAGGGGAAACCGCTGAAGGCAGTATGCCCCAGGAGTATGGCAGCGGCGGTGGGGGAGGGGGCGGCGGCGGGGCGATGGCGCGACCTGTCGCGGCTATTGCTATGGGACCGAACGGCATCCAGGTGGAACCGATTGTGGATGTCACCAAAGTGGCTCTGGCGTTCTTTACCATGTTGGGCAGCTTCCTGGTGATGCTAGGGCGTCTGCGCCGCGCCAACCAGGAGGCGTAAGACGGCACGTTGATGACGCGGAGGCGACGCCTCAGTAAACTA
>CAYQYJ010000035.1:17335-18570 GCA_964421605.1 uncultured Ardenticatenaceae bacterium
AAAAATATCGGTGACGGGTGACACAGATAGATGCAGATAAAGTCTGATTAAATCCCAAAAATCAGCGCCCCATCAGCGTCATCAGCGTCCTATTTCTAAACATGACAGTAGAACAAATCATAGAACGGTTACAGGCGCTGGGTCGCCCGGAAAATGTGGCGGGAATGGCTCGCTTTGGCATCACGCCCGCGCATACTTACGGCGTTTCGCTGCCGGCATTGCGCCAGTTAGCCCGCGAAATCGGTAAGAACCATGCCCTGGCAGCGCTGTTGTGGGCGGTGGATACGCGGGAAACCCGCATCCTGGCCTCGCTGGTAGCCATGCCCAAACAGGTAACACAGCGGCAAATGGAAGCGTGGGCCGGCGAGTTTGATTACTGGGAGATTTGCGACCAGGTAGTTTCCAACCTGTTTTGCAAGACGCCACTTGCCTATGAACAGGCTGTCGCCTGGAGCGCGCGGGAAGAAACATACGTCAAGCGGGCTGGCTTTGTGTTGATAGCGCAACTGGCGGTGAAGGATAAGAAAGCCAGCGATGAGACATTGCACCGCTTTTTACCTCTGATTGAACGAGAAGCCAGCGACCCGCGCGATATAGTCAAAAAAGGGGTCAACTGGGCGCTGCGCCAGCTTGGCAAGCGCAGTCTGGCTCTCAACCAGGCAGCTATCGCCACAGCTAACCGCATCCTGGCGCAAAACAGCCAAAGCGGCAACTGGATTGCCCGCGACGCCCTGCGCGAGCTGCAAAGTGAGGCGGTGCAGGCGCGGCTGCGTGCCGCGTCGCAGCCGCCCGCCAGCACATGATGTCTTCTCTTTCCTTGCGACGCGCCACAGCCGACGATGCGGCTACTATTAAACAGATGGTACGGGCAGCGCGGCTGAATCCTTTCCGGCTGGACTGGCAGCGTTTCTGGCTGGCAGTCAATGCGGACCAGGCGATTGTAGGCTGTATTCAGGTGAAGCCGCACGGGGATGGGGTCAATGAACTGGCGTCGCTGGTAACGCAGCCAGACTGGCGCGGGCAAGGGGTGGGGAGGTTGTTGGTGGCGCATTTGCAGCAGGAAGTGGGACCGCCGCTGTGGTTGATGTGCGAGTCGGGGCTGACGCCGTTTTACCAACGTTTTGGGTTTGTGGAGGTGCGGGAGATGGGGGAAATGCCGGCACACTTTCGCTTCATGCGCCGTCTTTCCCGCCTGTTCTTCCCCCCCCGTTCAGGGCGCTATCTGGCGATTATGC
>CAYQYJ010000036.1:0-18323 GCA_964421605.1 uncultured Ardenticatenaceae bacterium
AATCGCCCGCTGTACTCCTTCTGCGAAAACGGAACGCCAGCATCCTTGCTGGCAAGGGCCGGCTGAAAGCTGGCGCGCCGCCTCCTCTCCATGATAACGCGCTGCCGCTCAGGTTACCTCCTCTGGCTGTTGGCTGGGGGAGCGATCCTACTGTTTCTAATGGGCTGCGCCGGGCAGGCGCCGCCTTTTGCCGGCACGACGACCACCCAGGTCACGCTCACTGCCGACGGCGACACCCGCACCCTGACAACCAACGCCACCACCGTGCGCGAACTACTGGCGGAAGCGGGGATTACGCTGGGCGAGACGGACGAAATCACGCCGCCCCTGTTCACGCCCCTCAGCGATGGCTTGAATATCGTGGTTGTGCGCGTACGCGAAAGCGTGGTCGTCATTGAACGCAGCGTGCCGTTCAGCCGCCGAATTGTGCGCAATGAAAGCATGAGCGCCGAGGATGCCCCTTTGATTATTCAGGGAGGCAAAGCCGGGCTGGAAGAGTTAACCGTACGCATTGTTTATCGGGATGGGTTGGAAGCGGAGCGACGCACTACGCAGGTTACAATCGTCGAACAGGCGCAAGATGAGATTGTGATGGTAGGCATTGGGGCGGCGGCGGGGAACGTCGCTTTTGCCGGCACATTAGCCTACATCAGCAGCGGCAGCGGCCTTATTCTGCGCGGCAGCAGCGCCTTCCCGGAGCAACTGGATATTGGCAGCAACCTGGACGGGCGCGTCTTTGCCCTTTCCCCGGCTGGCGACTATTTGCTCTATACCCAAACCACCACCGAAACCACCACCTTCAACAGTCTGTGGCTCATCAGCACGGCGCGCCGCGCCGCGCCGCGCCCGCTCAACGTAGACAACGTGCTTTGGGCCGGTTGGAATCCGGCCCGCGTGGAACTGCCGCAGATTGCCTTCACCACAGCTGCCGCCACGGACCTGCCGCCTGGGTGGGAAGCCAACAACGACCTGTGGTTGGGCGAAATACGCCAGAATGAGCGGCAGCCATTCGCTCCAGAACAGATCATTGAAGCCTATCCCGCCACATATGGCTGGTGGGGCGGCAATTACGCCTGGTCGCCCAGCGGCGAAGCCATTGCCTACAGCTACGCCGACGAAGTAGGCTTTCTCGATCTAAACGCCGCCAACCTGGAACAGGGACGCATCCGGCTGCAAAGGTTCACGGAATACAACACGCGCGGCGATTGGGCCTGGGTGCCCAGCCTGACCTGGTCGCCAGATGGACAATATCTGGTCTTTAGCAGACATGGCAGCGAAGACGCCAGCGCTCCGATTTTTGACATCTGGGCCGCAGCGGCGGCTGACCGCTTCACAGTCCCTTTCGTGGCGCAGTCGGGCATGTGGGCGCATCCCAAATGGTCGCCCAGCAGCGGCGATCTGATCGCTTACTTGCAGGCGGCGTCGCCGCTCGACAGCGAACGCAGCAGCTATACCCTGTGGTTGATGGACCAGGACGGCAGCAACAGCCGCCAGATTTACCCCCTTCCAGGTGAAAACAGCCGCTTTCCCCGCGACGAACAGTTTATGGCCTGGGGACCAACCGGGCGCGACCTGGTCTTTACCTTTAACAGCGCCCTCTACCTCTACAACCTGGACAGCGGCGAGGCATACCCATTGACCCAAGATGACAGCCTGAACAGCCATCCCACCTGGGCTCCCTATGGCGCCGCCCTCGTTCCCGCCGACTTGCGACCAACTGAGCTTCTGCCGCTGCCCACGCCCGCCGCCGGGCGACAGGAGGCGCTGCCCCCTGAAGAACAAGAAGAGCCGTAGGCAAGCCAACCGCGTTACGCCTGCCAACCGTTATTCCGCAAAGCTCTTGTGATGGGGTATCATAACCTCATGAGAAAGATCAACAACCCACGTTGGTACGCTTTGCTGTTGTTGGTGGCGGCGGTGGGCGCGGTACTGGGAATGGGGGCGCAGCGGCAGCAACGCGCTTTTTTGACGCGCGGCATTCCCGCAACGATGCCAGAACCAACTGTTGGCGCCGGCGTCAGGCTGGGGCTGAATGTGGCGTTGACGCCCGATGACGCTGCTGCGCTGGCGGTGCAGCTTGCTAAAATTAAGGGCTTGGGCATCAACCACGTCAAGCAATCGTTTTATTTCACTTCCCCATTTGATTGGACTGCCAGCGACCGGCTGTTGCAAGCGGTTCAGGATGCGGGCCTGACCCTGACGCCGCTGCTGGACGGCGACCCCGCCGCTAACTTTGCGCCGCCGCCCGCCCCGGCGGACTTTGCCGCCTGGGCCAGCGCATTTGCCGCCCGCTACGGCGACCAGGTTGACGCCTACATCATCTGGGACGAACCCAACTTGACCAGCCATTGGGGCGGGCAGCCTGTTAATCCGGCGGCGTATGCGGCTTTGTTGGCGGCGGCGGCTGCCGGCATTCGCCTGGCAGACCCCAACGCCCTGATTGTAGCTGCGCCGCTGGCGCCCACCATTGAAACAGGTCCCCTCAACCTGGCTGATCCCTTCTACTTACAGCTTTTGTATGAAGAAGGCGCAGCCGGGGCTTTTGACATCGTAGCTGCCAAGCCTTACGGCTTTAACAGTGGGCCAGATGATCGCCTGGTAGACATCCAGGCGATGAACTTCAGCCGCGTCATTTTGCTGCGGGAAGTGATGGAACGGAACGGCGACGGCGGCAAAGCCATCTGGGCCGGCAATTGGGGCTGGAACAGTCTGCCGCCTGGCTGGACCGGAGCGCCTTCCATCTGGGGGCAAGTCACCGCCGCGGAACAGGCGGATTGGACCACCGCCGCCCTGTTCCGCGCCCGCCAGGAATGGCCCTGGATGGGAGTGATGTTCCTGGAGAACTGGCAGCCAGACCTGCCCCCGCTGGACGCACATTGGGGATTCAGCATTGCCGGGCAACCTGTAGCCGACGCCCTGCGCGCCTACCAGGAGACAGGCTTGCACTATGCGGCCTACCCAGGTTTCCACCTGGCGCAAGCCGGCGCCCCCAGTCAGCAATATCAGGGGGATTGGCGCTTCTCGCCTGAATTTGGCGCAGATGCCCCCAACACGGGCGAAACAGCCAACCCGGCAGACAACGCCGCCACATTTTATTTCTGGGGCAGCGACGTCGCCCTGCGCGTGCGCCGCGCCGATTATCGCGCCCGATTTTTCGTCACGATAGATGGCGCGCCAGCCAACATCCTGCCGCGTGACGAAAATGGGCAAGCCATGCTGGTGCTAACCGCCGCCGATCCCGCCGCCGATTACGTAGCTACTGAAATGGTGGCGCGTAACCTGCGACCAGGCCCGCACACGCTGCGGCTGGAACCGTATCGCGGTTGGGATCAATGGGCGCTGCAAGGTTTTAGCGTTCTGTATCGCCCACCAGACGCCTTCTATCGCCTGAAGCAGTGGGGATTGGCCGCGCTGGCAACCCTGGCGCTGGCTGGCGTGGGCTATTTTGGTCGCCGCGCTGATTGGGGGATATGGGGCAGCCGGCTGCGACGCCGCTGGCAGCAGTGGGGACAGCGGGGACAGCTCTGGCTGACAGGATTTGTGGCAGCGCTGGCGGCGCTCTCTGGCTGGCTGACATGGGGGGAGCAGGGCGCGGGTATCTATCGCCGCCTGGGAGACCTGCCTCAACTGGTTCTGACTGCCGCCGCCGCTTCTACTTTCTACGTCGCGCCCTCTTTCCTGATCTACCTGGCAGCCCTGACGGCGCTCTTCCTGCTGATCACTCTACGCCCGGCCTGGGGTCTGGCGCTGATCGCTTTCACGTTGCCCTGGGCCGTACAGCCCAAAGCGATGCTGGGGTATCGCTTCTCGCCCGTAGAAATCTTTATCCTGGTTACCCTGGCAGCGCACCTGACGGCGCGCGCCATCCGCGTCCTGGCCCACTACAGAGAAACCAGACGCCTGCCCGCGCTGCCCCGTCTTTCTTCTTTTAACCTGGCTGACGCTGCCGTGCTGGCGCTGACGCTGACGGCGACCGGCTCCCTCTACTTCACGGAGCGGCTGGACGTGGCCTGGAATGAGTGGCGGCTGGTTGTTGTGGAGCCGGCTTTGTTTTATCTGATGCTGCGTTGGACGCGGCTGGAGCAGCGGGAACTGTGGGTGTTGGTGGACGCTTTTGTGCTGGGTGGGGTGGTCATTGCTTTGATCGGGCTGGGGCAATATGTGACCGGGGTCAATCTGATCACGGCTGAAGGCGGTGTGCTGCGGCTGCGGGCCACGTATGGTTCCCCCAACAATGTAGCCCTCTATTTGGGGCGCGTCTGGCCCCTGCTGCTGGCTATGGCATTATGGGGGACGCGCGCCTGGCAGGCGGGAAGCTGGCGGCAGCAGCTGGCGCAGGACCCGCGTCGTTGGCTGTATGCGCTGGGTCTGTTGCCGGCAGGTCTGGCCTGGTTGTTAACGTTTAGCAAGGGGGCATTGTTCTTGGGAATGCCGGCAGCGCTGTTGGTCATCTTTGTCTTGTGGCAGCGCCGCCGCCATCGCCGCGCCTGGCCCTGGGTGCTGGCTGCCGCCCTCCTGGCTGGAATTGCCCTTTTCGTCGCCCTGCAAGTGCCGGCCCTGGCGGCGCGCCTCAACCCGCAGGGGGAAACAGGCTTCCTGCGCCTGAACCTGTGGCGCGCCAGCCTGAATATGGCCCGCGACCATCTCTGGACAGGCGTGGGACTGGACAACTTCCTGTACCAATATCGCGGTCGTTATATTTTCGACGCCGCCTGGCGCGAACCTAATCTTAACCACCCGCACAATATCCTGCTGGACTTTGCCACGCGCCTGGGTCTGCCGGGGGTATTAGCCGGCGCAGTATTGTTCTATGCCTGCTGGCGCACGCTGCGCCGCCGGCTGCATAGCGGCGTCCCCCGCGCCTGGCAGCCTGTCCTGGTCGGCTTTAGCGGGGCGCTGGCTTACACACTGGCCCACGGCGTAGTAGATCACAGCTTCTTCCTGGTAGACCTGGCGGGAGCTTTCTATTTCATGCTGGCTCTTGCCAGCCAATTGCCCCTTGCAACGCCAGAGCCATCCCAACCACCATAAAACGGGGTTGGCAGCCGCATAAAGCGTAACTATCGCCGCCAGGTCGTGTTACTTTTTAATGATGGCTGCATCCACCAGAAAACTTGACAATCTGGCTATCACTCTTAAAATTGCTTGAACTTTCCGGGCATTCAAAATTCAAGCGTACGGCACTAGAGTATTGCTGCGCCAATTGGACGCCAGTGGTATTATTTATTGTTTGAAGGAGACTATTGCATGAGCGACGTTGAGAGCCGTATTCGCGGCATCATTGTGGAGTTACTGGGCGTGAGTGAAGACGAAGTCGTAGGACCTGCACGCTTCCGCGAGGACTTAGAAGCGGACTCCCTGGATCTGGTAGAGCTGATTATGGCTTTTGAAGAAGAATTCGAGGGCGAAATCTCTGATGAGGAAGCCCAGAAGATCACCACTGTAGGCGAAGCTGTCACCTATATTGAAGAAAATCTCATCAAGAAATAGGCGCTTCTGCCCGCCCCAAAACACGAAAGACGATGCCCACATCGTCTTTTTGTGTTTTTAGGGTTAGCGTCGCTTTAGTTATTCTCTCCCTCGCTCCCCCACACGCCCGCTGCCACCAGTAAATGTCCCAAAACGTGAAACCAGACACCCGGCCCTACTCCCAACGGCGCGCCCAAAATATTACTGACGAGGTCGCGGATAGGAAAGAATAGCCACAATGGCAACAACGCCCCCAACAGAGCCAGGAGAGTGATCAACCAGCGGGGCAGTCTGGAACCAGGATGCCAGCGGCTCATCCAGGCTGCGCCAGCACAGGCAGCCGCCACAAACCCGATCCCGGCTACGCGCAACCCCCATTGTGATACCCCCTCAAAACGAATCGTTTCAATGGCTGGAAAAGCCAGTAAACTAATGGCAACCGCCAGGCCCCTCATCCCCCACGTTTGCCAGCGTCTGTTGGGCCAGGCACAGGTTACCAGGATCATCATGAGGGCCAACGCAATGGGCGGCAAATAAAACAGCTCGCGCGGACCAACCACGCCGCCTTGCACCTCAGGCAAAAACTTAATCCACTCCCCTATTTCCAGACCAGTCAAAGCCAATCCGGCAGCCGGGTTGGGCAGCCATACCATCCAATAGCCCAACAAAATGAGCGTAAAACCAGCCCAGGTAAGCGACGCTGTGTGTCTCATAGTGTAGAGCCTGCGGTCAGGAATGTAGGGCAAACTGACAGTTTGCCCCTGCCGGCAGGAAGCAGGCGCTCCGGTTCAGTCATTTGGGCGACAAGTTCAAAGCTGGTTGCGGGGCGCTGTCGTCCAGAGGAAATGCCCCGGCCATCCTGGCTAACTCGGCCTGCAGTTGTGCATCTTCCGCAGCCTGGGCGCGAAAAAACTCGTTCAGCAGGGGACTCTGGCGCAAGCGTAGGGACAGCAAGGCGACAGCTCGCACGTCGGACGGCTGCGCTATTTCCTGGCCCGCCGCCGCCGCGTAAGCGCGCGCCGCCTCAAACAGGGTAATCTCCGCCCGGTTGGAATCAATGTGCAGCGACTCTATCAACCGCAATCCAACTTCTTGGGCGGACTGGCTGAGCCTCACGCGCGGCAGCAGCGTTCGCGCCTGATTGATTTCCGCCGCCAGCGCCAGCGTTTGTTCGGCATAAGCCGCCGCCAATCCCACCGGGTCTTGCTTGTACCACAGCGCTCGTTCGTATGCCTGATAGCGGTCGCTGCTGTGCGGCAGCCCGCGCGCCACAGCCCGCAGTCCAAAGCGATCCATCAACTGCGGGCGCAGCGCCCCTTCTTCCGGGTTCATGGAGCCGATCAAGACAAAGCGGGCGCGGTAAGTCAGGTTCAAGGGGCCGCGGCGTACCGTGTATGCGCCCTGCGCGGCCGCGTCCAGAATGGCGTCCATCACTGCGCCTTCCAGCAAATTAACTTCGTCAATGTACAAAATGTTGGCATCCGCCTGCGCCAGGATGCCTGGGTCCAGACGCACCCGCTGCTGTTCTAGAGCGACGCGCTCATTCAGGCTGCCCACCACGTCCGCCAACTGGGCATTGAGGGGAAGTTCCACCAGGCGCACCCGCTCTACGGCTGTGAGCGGTTGGCCATAGCCAAAGCGCGTGGCGCAGGCGGGGCAGATAGCACCCATGCCCGCCGTAGTCGCCATTTCTTCAGTACAACCGCGTCCCTCCGGACACAGGCTGCGCTGCACGGTCGGTAGCAAATCGGGCAGGGCGCGCACGGCGGTTGTCTTCGCCGTGCCCCGCGAACCAATCAGCAGCACGCCGCCGACGTGGGGGTTGATGACCGCCAGCATCAGAGCCAGCTTCATCTCTTCCTGCCCCACGATAGCCAGAAAAGGGAACGGTTCCCGGTCGTCGTCCAGCCCCATGTCGGCGGGCGGCAACTGCAAGATTTTGTGCGCCGGAGAAGCGCTGCGCAGAATGTTTAGCAAACGGGATTGGCTCATAGCGTGTGGCGCTGCTGCAAGCGGTGCGCCTGCCGCGCCGCCCCGCGTTCAAAACTGGCCTGTTCTTCAGCCGTCTCCAACACCAGCGGCGGCGCGGGCGTCGGTTTGCCCTGGTCATCCAGGGCCACATAAACGAAAAAAGCGGTGTTGGTGTGCGTAACAGTGCCCGTCAATACCTCTTCGGCGGTGACCACGACGCGCACTTCCATAGACGTGCGCCCCACCCAACTGACTTCAGCCGTTACGGTGAGCAGGTTGCCAATGTGCACGGGGGAGAGGAACGTCATGGAGTCAACGGCAACGGTGACGGCCGGGTGTTGGGCATGTTTGGTAGCCGCCATGCCGCCGGCTTCATCGCACAGCTTCATGATGAGGCCGCCATGCACATTTCCCAGGGTATTGGCGCTGCCTGGGCCCATCAGTTGGGTCATGGTCACGCGGGATTGGGCGATTCGTTTTCCTTGCATAAGGTTAAGCGTGTCGGATAGAAACAGGAGAGTACAAAAGTCTCAAAGAGTTTTGTAGTCTGATTAGTCCATGTCTGGTCGCGTTTCGGAGATGAAGATAAAACGCTCTGGGTATTCTTCAAACACGTCAATGATCTGGTAGGGCAGGGCGCGCAGTAAGGGGGCCAGGGGCATGTTTGCCGGCAGAATGGGACGCGGCGGGCGCAACGGCGGGGAATGGTGCGACAGTTCCCGCAGGGTGCGTTTGCGCAGCAGCCGATGATCGTCGCTGAGAAAGCCGAGGTAGTCGCCGGATGGGTCAAATACCTCCCGCCCAATCACGAAGCCCAGCCATTCTCGTTCAACGCTAAATAAGTGACCTTTGTCATAAACGGCTACCCATTCACCGTCGCTTCTGTAAATCGGTATCATTTATGGTTGCCTCACTGCTTTTCTATGCTGCGGTTGGCGACAGCCACGCCAGACCAAAGAACCTCAACATTATAGTGACGGGATCAGGGATGGGCAACTGGGAATATGAGGGGGCAGCATCTCATTGGCCTGGCGTGGGGCAGGCAGGGGGCTAAGCCAACTGCTGGACTATGGGAGGGGGAGTAAAATGCGATCCTCTGCCGGGTGGTCGCCTGCCGGCATCACCAGCAGCCGCGCGCCCGTTGTGGGGTCATAAAGCCCCACCGCCAGATGGTAGCCATCGAGGTTGGCAGATGCCGGCAGCGGCAGCAGATACGGGTCAACCAGGAACTCGCCCGGCAGCCAGCCCGTGGTGGGGCGCGTCCAGTTGACGGGTTCGCCATCCGCCTGGGACACAAGCTGGCCCGCACGGTCTAGCAAGTGAACAAAAACACGGTAGCTGGTACCTGTTTCCGCCTGTACTCGCCAGACAAGGGTAGCGGCTAACGCGCCAGCGCTCTCCTGAGGCTGCACGGTGATTCCCACCAACTCCGCCACATCACCCAAACGCAGCCCAACCGGAGTCTGAAACGGGGGGGCGACCCATTGGCGGTCAGGAGTCGTTATATGTAATGCCCCCAAATTGGCAGCGGGACCCAGGCACGCGCCGCCAGACGAGCAAAGCTGCAATTCCCAATGGTGGTCGCCAGCGGCGAGAGATGCCGGCATACGCCACATGTGTTGTCCACGCCATACGTCGCCCGCCTGCCACTGCGTCGTGGGCCAACTGACGCGAACGGGGGGCAACTCCCACTGCCGCGCCACCGCCCCATCGGGAGCAACCAACGTCAACCGCGCCTGCAGGTCAGCGTCTGGCGCGGCTGTGGCTTGCCAGAAAAGAGTCAATTGGAAAGGGTCGCCCGGACGGACTTCGCGTCGATCCACGTTGTAACCCAACAACGTCACAGGTCCCCAAGAGACATTGGCTGGTTGCGCCATATCCAGCGCGGTTATCTGTGGCGGGCGCGGCGGCAACATCATTTGCACCTGCGCCAGAGACACAGGGGCTGCATTTTGCCCAACCTGCGCCAAGAGAGCTAACGACTCTTTGTCAAACAGGCGCAGTTCCACGCCATAGACCCCTGGCGGCGTGCCTGGCAGCGGCGTCAGTAGATGGCTGTCCACAGCGACCTGCCCTGGCAGCCAGGCGCGCGTATCGTAAGGCTGGCGAAAATCGCGCGGCAGTTCGCTGCTTTTGGCTGACCACAACTGACCCGCATCGTCCACCAGGTTAAGCGTGGTCTGGTAGGCGCGGCTGGGGGCGTGTGTGACTGTCCAGTACAGGTCGTAGCGCCAGACGCCCGGCAGCGCCTGCCGCTGCTCATACCCCAACAGGCGCAGTCCATCATTGAACTGAACGTCCAGAGGGTTGACGTCCCGCCTGATTTCACCGTTTTGCAGCAGCGGTTGGCGGAGTGGGGAAGAGACGCGGGGCAGCAGCAGCCAGATGCCGGCAGACAGCAGCAGCGCCAGCAGCCAGAAGGGAAGCAGCGAAGCCGTCGCCGTAGAGGCTGCCTCTGGCGGGAACGTCTGCCGTCGCCGCGACAAAAGGGCTAACAAAAGCACCCCACCCAGACTGGCTGCGGAAACCAGGTCGGCGGCTAAGCGCAGCGGCGTTTCTCGCCATACCACGCGCAGTTCATGCTGCCCTGCCGGCACGGGAAAAGTCACCAACCCCGTCTGCGGCGCAGGCGTGGTGGGCACAGGCGCGCCATCTACAGTGGCTTGCCAGCCAGGATAGTAGAATAAATTAGCCGTGACCGTGACGGGCGTAGACGCCTGAATAACGGCAGCAGCGCCCACCGCCTGTGGCAGCCACTGCGTCTGTGTCACGCCAGCAGGCCAGGCAAAGGGCGCAGCGGCGGGCTGCGCCGGCATTTCCACCACGCCACGCGGCACATATTCCCCTTTAGCCGTGGTGCCTATTGTATTCGTCTGCCGCTCAAACAACTGGATGTCCGCCGCCGTGGGCTGTTCCAGACCGGGACAGTAGCGCGGCGTAAACCAGAAGAGGCTGCCCAACGCCAGGCAGGTCACCGTCGCCAGGCCGGCAGCCATTTGCGCCCTGCCGGGCAGCCAGGCGTCCACCGCCAGAGCAGCCAGCAGCGCCAGGCAGATAGCCGCTGGGCCCAGCAGCCGCCAGGGGAACTGCACAAATTCCAGCAAAGGCAGATTAGCCCAGATGGGGTCAGAAGCTGTCGTCATCAAGAAAACGGCGACGAACAGGGCGGCGCTGCCAAAGAGGACGAGGGCGCGGCGGAAACCCGCGCGGCGTACATGCGCCAGCGCGGGCAAAAGAAGCAAAAAGGGCAGCATCCCCAGGGCGCGCGGCGGGGATGGGTTGATTAAGTCAGGGTGGATGGGTCGGGGCCAGGCGAAAATCTCACCCAGCGTGATGAAGTTATTCCAGTAGACGAAGATAGGGGGAACCAGCAACCGATCGCTGTAAACATAGGCGCGTTCGGCTAATGCCGGCAGCCAGAAAAAAGCGGCCAACCCCAGCCCCAACCCCAGCGCCGCCCCTATGGGCAGCAGGCGGCGGCGCTCAC
Source organism: uncultured Ardenticatenaceae bacterium (assembly GCA_964421605.1). Lineage (GTDB taxonomy): Bacteria > Chloroflexota > Anaerolineae > Promineifilales > Promineifilaceae > JAGVTM01. The sequence continues at coordinate 10,928 of CAYQYJ010000036.1, forward strand.
GCCCACCCAGCCGCCAGTTGAGCCAGCCAAAGGCAACTAACAGGGGGGTAAAAATCAGGGCGAAGACGTTGTGCGTCAGCAGGACGGCGGCGTAACTGCCGGCAGCCGCCGCCAACCAGCCCCAGCCGCCCGTGCGCGCCAGCCGTCCCAACGTCCATAAGGACAGGGGAAGCAAAGCCCAGGCAACCGATTCTGCCAGGTTACCGCGAAAATAAACGTCGTAGCCCAGATAGGGCGCGTACAGAATGGCGGTCGCTGCCGCCAGCGCCGCCGGACGGCTGGTAAAGTCACGTGCCAGGCGGTAGGTGGTCACGCCTGCCCCCCATATGCTCAGGGCAAAGGTCAGGCGTAGACCCAGGTTGAGACCAGCACCCAGATGCGCCATCAGGGCAGCCGGGTAATAGGAGAGGGGGGCGTAGAAGTTGAATAGGGGGTAACCATACCCCTGCGCCATGTCGGGCGCCCAGCGACTGAACCAGACGCCCTGGCGCAGCAGCAAATCCAGTTGGGTCAGGCGCAGCAGATGGAAGGCGGCGTCGTCAGAACAGGGCAAAGCGACCAGGATCGGTCCCCAGGCGGCGCTGCCAATGACGCCAATTAAGAGGGCAATGGCAAGCGCCGGCAGCGCTCCCGTCGCCCGCCGCGCCAACCACCCGCCAGAAACAAACTGTCTGTGCATGGGGGGATTATACTGTGCGCATGGCGGGCTGGACGAGAAAGAGTCAGCTTTAGAATTTCACCAGGAAAGCGGTCAGGTACATGATGAGAATGCCGGCAGCCATGCCGGCAAAATTAAGCCAGGAGAGGGTTGGTTGGTTTACCCCTCTTGCCTCTTTCACCAACAACTTTCCTACTTCCCAAATTACTTGCAAGATTGCCCCGGCGCCAATGCTTAAAAACAGCACCGCCATAAAGGGATTAAACGTCAAGCCGCCAAGCCACGTTCCCAGAACAGCCGGGCCCCCTGCCAGCAGCGCCAGCAAGAAAAAGACGTATAAGGGGGGACGCGCCTGCCGTATGAGCGGCGCGGCAATGCCCACGCCTTCCGTGATATTATGCAGCGTGAAACCCACCACCAGAAATGAACCCAGCGCCGCCGCGCCTGTGGCAAAGGCAGCCCCAATAGCCAGACCCTCGCCAAAATTGTGCAAGCCAATACCCAGGGCAATTAACGCAGCCACCCGCAGCGGCGTTTGCTCTTTCTGTCGCTGCCCCACCGCCAGCAGCACGCCCAAAGTTAGCAGTGTGCCCAGCACCACCACAGGCACTCCTTGAAAGACGCCTGGGACTTCAGCGGCTATTTCCAGGGCTTCCAACAGCGTATCCACAAACAGAAAGATTAGCAGCCCCACCGTTAAAGCCAGAATAGCGCTCATCCATTTGCGATCCACGCGGCGCATAAAGGGATACCAGAGCATACCCAAAATGACGGGGACAACGCCTACGTAAATGCCCAGCAAGCCATAAGCCACGAACGTCCTGGAGTCGGCAGTGGGAGACGTGACGGCTACCTCTACTTCGGTTTCAAATGTGACGCCTGTAGAGGTGATCAACACAATGGGCAACGGTTCGCCATCTACCCAGGGATACGGAATATCAATGACGGCTGTTTCCAGCCGCTCCAGGGTATTGTCAGCCGTGATTTCAAATTGCCAGTAGGCATCGTCTACCAACACCTGGGCAATCGTCACCGGGTCTGGCCCCCCGTTAATCACTTCCAACTGAATTTGCCCGCGCGCCGGAAACAACACTTGCTGCACAGTCAGGGTTTCCAGCGGTGGAAAATTGCCTGTAAAGAAAGCCAGGGGATTGAGAGTCAAAAAAGCAATAACCAACATCGCCAGCAGCGCCAGGGGGATAATTGCCAGCAACCCATTGGGGATAGCGCGTTTTTTCTCAGTTTGCATGATTAATCTCTCCTACGCCTGCAAATCAAAAAAGCCCATCCACCCCAGTTCGGCAAACTCGCTCTGGTGCGCATGGAACATATATAAACCTGGTTCAAAATCAGCAAAAGAAAACTCCAGGATTCCCCGCTGCGCCTGGCACTGCATGATGGTATCTACTGTTTTCAAGGTGGGCTGCAACGTGGTGCCATGGTCGTAATAGTCAAAGAAGTTGGCGTGGAGGTGAAGGGAGTTAATGGGATCAAACTCCGTTATGTTGACCAGGTAAATGCGCTGCATTTTGTCTGGCGTGATAGGAATGGGGCTGTTCATGCCGTAGGCGAAGGCAATGGAGTTGACCGCATAGACCTCATTATCCCCGTCAAAATTGGTGTCAAAAGCGTTCATGACCATGACCATCTCGTTATATTGGCGGTTTTCAGCATACTGGTGGTTCCGTGTCCTGGCAATGGCTTGCTCTTCGCCGCTGTACTTTTCGGGGTCGGGGTCTACAATGAATGCGCCGTACAAGCCTTTGTGAATGTGGCGTTTGAGGGGAAGCGCATGGCAATGATACAGGTGGCAGCCAAAGGGTTTAGCATCAAACTCATAGATAAAGCGTTGGCCCGGGTTGATGCTGCCCGCGCCTACCCCGGGCACCCCATCCATCCTGGCTGAATGAATGCCGTGGAAATGGATGGTGTGCGGGTGCGAGCTGGCGTTGAGGAAGTGGATACGCAGCCTTTCCCCTTCTACGCAGCGCAGCGTGGGACCGGGGCACTGCCCCACCATGTGTCCGGCGCGGCGCGCAGCAGCCGACGTAGGGCTGCCATAGACCCAGCCGGGGAAGAATATGCCAGGGGCAATCTCAAATTCCTGATCCATGGATACAATGGTCCACTCGCGCACACGACGCCCATTCTCTTCTTTTAGTTCACCGTAATCAAAGTCCTGCAGGATTTCATGCGGGTGGAAACCATTGGCTGCGTGGTCTACTTCGCCGACTGTGCCGGCAATTGCGTGGTCGTTGTGCGGCAAATAGGCCGAGTCGTCTGCCTGAGCAGTGGCATGAGTTGGGGACGACAAAGTTTGCAGCCGGGCCAGTCCAACTATCCCAACTGCGCCAATACCCCCCACTTTCAAAAAAGCGCGCCGGCTGATCCTTTGTTCTGGTTTTTCTCTCATGATTTTTATTCCTTCAAATAATAAAATCAGCAATACAAAAACAAATTTTAGTCAAGTCTAAATTATAGGTGAAAGTAGTGCATCAGTCAATAAACTTGCGGCAAAATAAAGATACGGGTACAGTCGCTATCCTCCATGCAGTCCGACGCATAACGTTGCCAAGACAAAAGCATCGCTGCATGTTAGTCGTCAGTCGGTTGGAGCCAACAGACTGCAAGAAAGGAATAACAGATGAAGGTAGCTGGAAGTGTGGTTATTGTCACGGGGGCCAGCGCAGGTATTGGCGCAGAGACGGTGCGGGTGCTGGCGGAACAGGGGGCGAATGTGGTGTTGACGGCGCGGCGGGCAGAGCGGTTGCATGAACTGGCGGCGGAACTGGCGCATTATCCAGGGCAGCGGCTGGTTGTCGCCGGAGATATTAGCCAGGAGGCATTCTGCCAGGAACTGGCGAAGCAGACAACGGCAGCCTTTGGGCGGGTGGACGTGTTGGTGAATAATGCCGGCATCGGCCACCGCTCCGCCCTGCAAGAAATGTCTGCCGCCGACGCGCAAACGATTGCCAATACCAACCTGTTGGGGGCCATTTACGCCATCCAGGCTGTCTTGCCCGCCATGCAGAAGCAAAAGCGGGGGCAGATTATCAACGTCTCTTCCATTGTGGGCCAGCAGGCGCTGCCCAAATCCAGCGTCTACTGCGCCTCGAAATCCGCCCTGAACGCCCTCAGTCGCAGCCTGCGCATGGAACTGCGGGGCCAGGGTATTGTGGTGACGCTGGTCTATCCGGGGTTGACGGAAACGGAGTTCTATCAGGCGCGGCTGGGGGAAAAGGGGACGCGGCGCATCAACCGTCCAGGCGTACCCGCGCGGCGCGTGGGGGAAGCCATCGCCAGAGCCATCGTCCATAGGCGACAGGAAGTGTACATCACGCTGCCTGATTGGCTGCTGGTTCAAACCAGCCGCCTCTTTCCGCGCACGCTGGACTGGTTTGTGGGTCGCCTGGCGTAAGATTAAGAGGGAATGCAGATTTCGCAGATGGGTCGCAGATTTTTTTGATTCGTAGAGAGACTTTATTTTTACCGCCAAGACGCGAAGAGCGCCAGGGGGTAGCGCTGCGCTTAATCGTGGTGGGCAATTCTGGGCACGGGCATTATGGGTTCAGATAGAGCAGACGAATGGCGTCGTTGCCGGCGCTGTCCCGCAGCCGCTCCCCTGTTTGCGCCGCATACAGCCCCACAATCAACTCATACGTCCCTGGCGGCGCGTCGGCAGGTACAAATAGCGTATAGCTATCCGCCAGGTATTCGCCAGGCAGCCAACCGGTGGTGGGGCGGCTACCTGCCAATGGTATCTGGTCCTGCTGCGCTACCACGCGATCATCGTGCAGAAGCTGCACAAACACGGTGTAGCTGACAGTCGTGACACGCACGCTTTGCCAGTAAAGGGTGAGCGCCAGCGGTGCGCCTGGGGCAAAAGCCGCCGCGTCCAGATCGTAACCCACCAGGGCGGCTGTGTCCCCCAGGGTCGCAGACAGCGGGTTGGCGGGCGCAGGGGGCGCAAAGGCACGGGAGGGCGCAGTCACAACCAACGAACCCAGGTCGGTAAATGCCGGCAGCGCCTCCCCTGCCGCATTGACTAAATCCAGGCGCAGGGTGTAGGTTCCTGCCGGCACAGCCGCCCCATCTTCTGCCAGCGGCGGCAGCCAGAAGGCGACGGCATCCCGCACCAGCGCCCCTTCGGGCCACGCCGTTGGCGGATAAGCAGCGCGCCCCAGGGGACGAACCGACGTAGTTACGGTGTGTCCAGCAGCATCTACCAGGCGCAGCCGCGCCTGCACGTCCGCCGCGGGGGCGACTGCCTGCCAGTATAAGGTAAATGGCACAGCCTGCCCTACCTCGCCGCCTTCGGGCCAACCATCCACGCCCACCAACTGTATGCCGCCGCCCAGGTCGGCTGCCAGGCGGCGGGCGACGGGCAGCGCAGCCGCATCCGCCCACTTTGTTGGCGGGGCCAACGTCACCTGCCCCAACGGGAAACGGACGTCCACTGGTCTGCCAGCTTCATCCAGCATGGCTAACAGCCGCCCGCTGCCGGGTTGGTAAACCTGCACCATCAGTGTATAAGGACCTGGCGGCGCGCCGGGCCAGATAGCCAGGGCGTGTCTATCCACGCCATACTCGCCTGCTCCCCAGCGGGTCACGGGATAGCCCGCCGGATGGAGGTTGTCGGATTGGCCGTAGCGCCGCCCCTGGTCATCTAACAAATGCACAGCCACGCTGTATTCCGCCAGCAGGGGCGGCAGCGCCTGCCAGTACAGCGTTACGTCAAGGGTGCCGTCTGCGGCAGCAGTGGTTTGCGCGCCATCTACGCCCAACAGCAGCATCTCGTCCTCAAAATTGACGCGCAGGGGCTGCGCCACCCCCTGCACCTGCCCCTCATCCAGGCGCGCCTGGCAAAACAGGTTGTGGCAGCGATCCAGGTAGAAGCTCTTGCCTGCCAGCAGGGCTAACGCCAGCGCTATAGCTGCCAGCGCTGCGCCTGCCGGCAGCGACGACGCATCTCGAACAGGCCGCAGGGCGGCAGGGCGACGGGGCCATAAGCCTATGAGGACAGCCACGCCCAGGGCAAACAGAGAAATGGCGTTTGCCATCTGGCGCAAGGGCGTTTCTTGCCAGGCCAGGCGCAGGGTGTGCGCGCCTGCCGGCATTTCCACCGCTACCAACCCATGTGGCTCACTGGCGCGCCAGGCGACCGGATTGCCATCCAGCCAGGCGCGCCAGCCAGGGAAAGCAAAACGGCGAAACTGCGCCGTGAAAGCGACAGGCGTCTCAATAGCCACCGTTGTCTCCAACCACGCCTCCGTCGCCGTCGTCACGCGGGCATCTGCCGGCAAACTGGCCGGGTCCAGGCGCGGAATGCGCGTATCGGGAGCAACAGCCTCGTAAGCGGAAAGTAAAGAAGCAGGCGCAGGCAGGTTGGCGACGGTTGCCGGCAAATAATCCCCTACCGAAGTAGTTCCTAAAAAGCCCGTTTCCGCCTCAAACCGGATCAGGTCGGGCGGCGCGGGGTCGGGCGGCGGCGGAAACCGACCAGGAAAAAGCCAGGGCAGGGCAAACAAAGCGATAGCCAGCCAGGCCAGCAGCCCGCCATAACCGCGCCCCGCTGCCAGGCGCAGCCCGCCTAATCCCGCCAGGCAGGCCAGGCAAAGGCTGGCTGGCCCCAGGATGCGCCAGGGCAACTGCACAAACGACAGCAGCGGCACATGCGCCCACAGCGGTTCGCTGATGGGCAGGGTGAGAAACGTCAGGAGCAAAAAAAACAGCGTAAAGAGGGCGCGGGCGCGGCGATAGGGCGCTTGCAGCATGGGGGAGGGCCACCAACTCATGGCTGCCAGCAGCAACTGTGGCCAACCCAGGCTGAAGGGGATGGCGGGATTAACCGCGGCAAAATCGGCGCGGCGCGGCGGGGAGAGGAGTTGGCTCAGGCTGAGGAAATGGTTACGGTAATCAAAATCAGCTACGTCAAATAGCTTGTGTAACTGCACCAGGGATTGCTCTAAAAATGCCGGCAGCCAGAAAAAAGCCGCTAACCCCAGCCCCAGCAGCAGCGCCGCCAGCAGCCAAAGCGCCCGTTTCCGGTGCGCGACCTGCCCGGCCAGCAGCCCATATCCCCACAAAAGCGGCGTCCCCAACAGCGCCAGAATGTTGTGCGACAGCAGCAGCGCCGCATAGCAGCCCGCCAACCCTAACAGGCTGGCCCGATCCTGCCGCTGCGCCAGCCGCCCCGCCGCCCATAAACCCAAACTGAGCCAGGCCACGCCCCACGCCTCCGCGTAAGCGCCGCGATGATAGACGTTAATCAAAATATACGGGGCGTAGGTAGCGGCGGCGGCGGCAGTAATGCCAGCCAGTTGGCTGCCAGACCGGTTTGGCGGCGGCTGAAAATCACGAAACCAGAGGTACATCCCCAAGCCTGTGAGCAGCAGCGCCAGCGCGTAACCTATCAGGTAAGCGGCGGCAGTGCTCAAACCCACGGCGCGCAGCGGCAGCAGCAAATAGTAGCTGAGGGGGGGATAGTAGTTGAAAAGCGGGAAACCGTAACCATAGCCCATGTCTGGCAGCCAGCGCGGGAAGAGGACGCCATGCCGCAGCGCCTGCTCCAGTTCCAGCAGGCGGTAGAAATGCAGCAATCCGTCCGCCCGCTGTGGCAGCCAGCCGCGCAGCAGCGGCTGCGCGGCGGGGAGCAGCGTGACCAGGAGCAGCCAGGGGAGTGCCAGAGCGAAATGGGCGCGCCTCATAAGGCGTAACAGTAACAAATCAGGTCATGAA
>CAYQYJ010000037.1:0-4781 GCA_964421605.1 uncultured Ardenticatenaceae bacterium
GGATGGGGGTCTCTACACCGTTTACCGAACTATTTTCTTAAACCTCAATAGCGGTTTGGACGGCTAAACTTGTGCTGAGCATAGTCGAAGTAGCCGTCACTACGAACTTATTTCTGGACAATTACTTCGCAATCGCCCAGAAATAAGTTCACCCAGAAGTTCAACTTCTTTGGAGAAGTTGAACTTCTAAATGGGACGGTCACTCAGGTAGAGAGCCGGTCAGGACAGGGTAAACGCCCATGATGTGTAAGCCATTGAGGGAATTGCTGTGCTGCAAACGAATGCGCACGCGATTGTTGGTCCCAACGTAGGGAGCAAAATCAGGAATGGGCGTTACGCCCCATTGCACAGCGGCGACCTCAGCCCAAATCTCCTGCTGCCAATCCCACAGACGCAGTTCAGGCGTGGGCAGACCGCTCTGGTCGGAGGCCAGTTGCAGCAGCAGCGCCATGTCACGCACAGCCAACTGCTGAAAGGCGGGCCAGGGTTCGTATTCGAATTCTACCCAGCCAGTAGACAGGAACAGATCATCGGGCGTGGCCTGGTAGACGCCGCTTTCGCCCAACAACTGCCACGACCACATGGCGCGCGGGGTGGCGACGTTCTGGCTGGCAACGATGTGTTCCCTCACAGGTATTTCCAGGAAGTAAAGGGTCGTGCTTTGCTGTTTGGACTGAGCGCGGTCAATCGTCACGTCGAGTTGGGCAGCGGTGGACCAACCAATCAGGGTGGCGGCGCTGGGGGACACATCTGCCTGGATTAAGCCGCTGGTGGGCGCCAGGGATTCCAGCAACTGCCAGCGGGGATATATTTCGGGATCGTCGTAATAACCACTCGTGCCCAGCAGCGCTTCGTAATTGGCGGCAAGAGGAGAGGTGGGCGGAGCGTAGTAGGTTCTGGGCCCGCCGGAGGGCGGCGGGAGGGCGCTGCCTGACGCCTGGGATAGAGCAAAAATGAAATTTTGGCTGCTGCCTGGGGGCAGGTCGCCCAGGGCAAAAACGGTGCTGCCGAAGAAAAGAGCGGCGTTTTCCAGGGTGAAGTTGTCGTTGTTTTGCACTTGTACGGCGAGTTGGGCGGTTTCGCCGGTGACGTTTAGGTTAACTATGCCGGACAGGGAGGGCATCTCGGCGTAGCTGGCGGCAATCAGGGTTTGCACGTCGCTGACGTCCACGCGCACGTTGCGGGCGGTGACGACTTGGGCGCGTTCAATCGCGTCAACACTGCCGCCGCCGCTGAGGTCGCCCGCCTGATTGTCAAATGGGCGCAGGAGGGTATCTGCCGGCACGGTCAAATCATAACTGCTGCGCCGCGGCGAATACAGACCCAGCAGCGTGTGTACGTGCACGCTGTCGCCGTTGACCTGCCCAAACGCCACCGATAACTGATTGATGATGGTATCGTTTCCCTTGATCTGAAAACCCGTGGCGTAAGCCGCGCCGCTGAAAATGAGAATAAGGACCGGAATAGTCACCCAGGCCAGTTCCATCCGTTTGCGTCGTTTCAGGAGCAGGTAGTTGACCGGGCCAATGATGACCACGTAGGCAAACAAAAAGAGAATAAGCTGGAGAACAGAGGGGAGGGTAAGGGATGGTAAGCTTTCGGCGGCGTTGATGGCGGCGTAGCCGTTGCGCGGGCCCTGGCTCCAGGTGGGGATAGGCGGGACGCGGCTGGCGACCTGATCCCATAGGATGGGGCTGCCATCCCAGTCCGCCAATGGGGCTAATTGCGGATCGAGCGCCAGGAAGTAAATGCTGCCGCGTCCCTGCGCCTGGCGCGCCAGCAGCGGTAGATCATCCTGATGGTAGAGCAGTTCGCCGCTGCGCAGGGCGCTGACGGCGACGACGTAGGGGCCGGTATCGCGAAAAGGGGTGTTGATGGCGGCGCTGAATGCCGGCAGATCCGCTTCGGCGCGCACTTCACTGACTGTTACGGGCAGCAGGTCTGCCAGCGGCGTCGCCGTTTGCTGCCAGCCGGGGCCGCCGGTGACCACTAATTGCCCGCCTGTATCCACCCAATGCAGCAGAGCGCTGCGCTGCGCGGGCGTCAGCGGGGCAACGTCTATGTCGTTCAGGATCAGGGCGTCCAGAGCGCTCCAGGCGGCGGGCGCTTCGGGCAAATCGGCTAAATCGAGTACGGCGACGGCGGCAGTCGCGCGGCTGCCTCTGACCGATTCCAGAAAGCCAAGCTCATCTGGCTGCGGGCTGATGACGCCGTAAAGGATAGCATCCTCGTCCAGCCCGCTGAGGCGATTCGAGGCGGCGCTGGTTATGTCCCGCCCATCCTGGTCTACCAGGGTGACGTTGATGGCGTCCGTCAGATCGGGCAGGAAGATGTAGGTGACAATGCGCTTGTTCGATTGAGAGGGCAGGCTGATGGGCGTGTTATAGCGCACGTCTGTTCCCAGCGTGTCGCTGCCCGTGGCGATGTGCAGCGTGCCTTCCAGGGAATTGCCAACATTGGCGGCGCTGATGTAAACTGGAACCCAATCGCCGCGTTTGTACTGCCCATCGAAGCCCGCGCGGACCGTGAGCGTTATATCGCTTGCTGGTTGCTGCGCGGCAGCCTGGGCGGCTCCCGTTGTCAGGAAAGAGAGGAAGAGCAAAAGGATGAGGCGCATAGCTGGTTTAGGCAGTGAATCAACAGACATAATGTCCTCTTAATTTAACGCGGCGGGCGCGGCGGCGCGCAGGGTGCGGGTGCGAATTTGCAAAATCATGCTACGCGCCAGATACCAGTATGTTAAAAACGTGGCGCGGTGGATGAATGTTCCCTTAACGTTACCCTTATCAGGCCTAATCGGGCGCGAATGCCTGCGCCTTATCGGAACTCAATTTCGTATTGTTCAATGGTTAAATCGGGCCGCTGCTGCTGAATCCAACTGACGGATTTTTCGAGCAGACTGTGTAAGTAAGCGGCATTTGTGCCTACAGTTACCAGGCCAATGGCGGTTGTTTGCCACACATCTTGATGGTCTATCTCCGCTACGGCTACGTTAAACTGCTGCGGCAGGCGTTTGAGTAAAGATTTGACGATCTGGCGTTTGTCCTTAATGGAGTAAACGCCATAAAGCTGAAGTTTAATGACACAGGTGGCGATCAGCATAGGGTTATTGTGCCTTACTGTCCAGCGAAAAACAACTCCCGGTCTGGTTGGCGGCTGGCAGAGGGCTGTGCGGCAATTGCCTGAGTAGGCTCCCAAGAAGTAGAGGTTAGAAAGATGAAAGAGATGAATGTGGAACCCGTGGAAAGCAGCCGCCCGCAAACCAGTTTGCTGCGGCGGTTGGTGTATATTGCTTTGATATTGTTCTTGATTGCCGGCATTGCCGCCAGCAGTCTGGTGATCGTTTCTATTGCCGCCACGACCCGCGCCGCCAAAACGGTTACCCAGCCCATTGCTGACCTGGTAAATCAGTTGGCTGTGGAAGCGACGCCTGTCATTTTGCCTGACCCGGTCACCATCGTACTCGAGATCAACCGCTTAAACCAATTACAAACAGCTTCCTATTCGCTGCAAAAAATCGTGACGGCGCAGCGTAATCAGGAACTGTTGTGGGGCGCGCTAGGGGAAAGCCTCATATTCGTGGCAGTGGGGGATGTGGTTGCCGGCATTGATCTGAACCAACTGCAAATAGAAGACCTGGAAGTCGTTGACCCAGAAACCGTCATGGTGCATCTGCCAGAAGCGCAAGTGCTGCAATACAGTCTGGACAACACCCAATCCTACGTCGCCGATCGGGATAAGGGTTTATTTGCCCAGATGGACCCGCAACTGGAAACTCAGGTGCGCCAGGAAGCGGAAAGACAGATATTGGAAGAGGCGCTGGCTGCCGGCATTCTGCAAGAAGCCAACGAAAACGCCCGCGCTAACATGGAATCCTTTCTCAACAAGCTGGGATTTGACAACGTCATCTTCACCGACGCCCCGCCGCCGCCAGCGCCCCCTTATGAGCAGGAAATCCCCAAAGGCACCATTCTAGTAACCCCAACGCCGTGACGGCGAGACTGGAGCAGTCTTCAAGACTGCTCCAGTCTGGGCCCTACCCTACTGATTGGTGAACGGGACTTCGCACCCTTCCATAGGCTCAATGACTATGGGGGTGTTGATGTCCAGAATGTTCATGTCTACCTCAAACGCGCCGATGGTTAGCACAGTCGGGTCTATAAACGAGGCGGAGCCGCGCCCCTTCATGGTTAGCCTGACCAGATAGCCCGTATCTGCGGCTATGTACAGATGCCCTTCCAGGGATTCCACCGTGTCGCTGTTCTCAATGTCCTTTTCGTCAAAAACGTAATGGCGCGTCAGGACGCCGTTCACCGTTTCGTCAGGCGTGACCCGTTCAGCGGAACTCAGGGTGCTGAGTAATTGGTCTGTAGTGGGTAATCCCTGGGTGGGGCTGCCCAACTCGCCCATGGTCGCCTGCGTTTCCTTCATACACCCCAACTGTGGCAGATTGATATAAATGTCGCTGCCAATTTCCACGAACTCCATGCTGTTCAGTTCGGCTACCGATTGCGTGCCTTCCAGTCTGAAGACAAGGTGTTTCGCGGGCGGATCTTTGACGACGGACATGGTTACGTCTACCCCTTGCGCATCGCCCACATCAGGCTTGACCAGAATGTACGTGGTGGAACGGTAGCTGTCAAACGTCTCAAGCTGCCCCTGTAAGGCGCTGGGGTCAATCGTTTCCTCGCCGCCGCCGTCCCCACACCCCGCCACTACGCCCATCATCAGCAGCAAAATTCCCCAGAAAACAAACCATTTCTTCATCAAAATTCCTCTCT
>CAYQYJ010000037.1:4881-6291 GCA_964421605.1 uncultured Ardenticatenaceae bacterium
CTAAACCCTCTTGGTCCAGGCCTCGTTGGCGAATTTCTCGGCGCGGATTTCGGCGGCCCGCGCCAGTTCCGCCGTTGACAGTTCGCTCTCAACCAACTCCAGATTCAACTGTCTGGCAAATCCGGCGCGCATGAACTTTGCCGCTTCCTCTATTTCCACCCGCCGCCCCAGGCTTTGCAGCACGGTGGTGGCGCGATAATGCAGCCGCAGCCGCGTGGCAGTGCGCTGTCCGGGGGCATCGAAAGCCAGGGCTTCGGCGATGCGCGTGATGTCTCCATAAAGCGGCAGCGTGCCGTGTTGCAGCACCATGCCACGGCGGCGGGCTTGAGCGCTGCCCAACAGCTTCATTTGCCCCATGGTGATCTCGTAGTTCGAGGGCCCATCGAAACAGGCGGGACCCAGCGGGCCCTGGTCGCTGTAGTACGGTTTGGCGCGCGTTGGTTCCAGGCCCATGAGCTGCAAACCTGCCAGCAGCGCTTCCGACAGGCGTTTATAACTTTCCAGGATGCCGCCCTGCACGCGCGGTTCTGTCTCTGGCGCAGCCACGCTGTAGGTTAGTTCGTCCACGTGCAAAATGGCTCGCCCGCCTGTGGGGCGACGTACAACGTCCCACCCATGCGCGGCGCAGGCTTCCAGGTCGGCTACGTCCCACTCCTGACCATATCCCAGGGAGAGGCAGGCGGGATTCCAGCCGTAAAAGCGGAGGGTGGGGAGGCTGCTGCCGGCATTGACCGCTTCTAAAATAGCTTCATCAACAGCCATGTTGGTAGCGCCGTCTTGCAAGCCAGTGTACAAAACGCGCCAGGCGGCGCGCTCATAGGTTTCAGAAGAAGAATGGGGTGGCATAGGGTTTTACTTGCAGTGTTAAAACTTTAACATAAGCAGTTGCCGCCATTGCGTTATACGCTGCGGCAGGTATCATCATCGTTATTTGGACGCCGCCGATTATCCCGTTTTCATGGGCAGCGTCAAGGCAGAATGAAGCGTATACCTCATCTATCATGAACATCCCACCCCCTTTCCCCGCGCTGCGCCTGCTCACCCTCCTCACGGCTGTTTACTGCGTCATCTGGATTCCTCAAGAAGGCAACTTGATGAGCAGTACGGCGCTGGCGGCGACTCTGGCGCTGCTGTCGTGGGGGCATTGGTTGCAGCGACGGCAGCCGCGCTGGCTGCGCCCATGGCACTGGGCGCTGCTGCTGGCCGTTGGCGGGGCATACGTGGGTCTGGCGGCGGCGGCAGGGGCGCTGCTGTTGATGGCTCTCAAGACGGGATTACACGCCCATGGGCCTGAATTTACGCCAGCAGAGATTCTCTGGGTTATGCAGCAGGCCCCCTGGTGGGGCGGCGCTGGCTTCCTGGCAGGGCTTGGCCTGGGCTTTCTGACCGCCAATCCCCATCCGCCTGACG
>CAYQYJ010000037.1:6391-18185 GCA_964421605.1 uncultured Ardenticatenaceae bacterium
TTCCTGGCAGGGCTTGGCCTGGGCTTTCTGACCGCCAATCCCCATCCGCCTGACGGCTGAAGATCATCCACCCTGGGCGTATGCAATACATGGGCGTATGCAATACGCCCCTACCTTTGCATTTTTCGCTCTAACGCTTCCAGGGCGGTTTGCAGTTCCGCCTGGCGAAAACTGGTGGTCAGGTCGCCGCGCGTGCGCTCCAGCACGGAGCGTACCGTGTCCGTGCGCCGCCGCAACCCACCGGTAACGCTGTCGTTAAAATCGAACGTCACCAGCACGCTGTAAATGGAGTCCATCACGTCCAGCAGCCGCTCCGCTTCGGCGCTGTGTCCCAGGCGGATGATGTCCAGGATACGCCGTCGCAGTTCGGTAGCGGCTTCGGCGAGGCCGTTTAGCCACGTGCTGTCTTCGGCGTCTAACTCCTCTGGCGTGGGCAATGTCTGGTTACGCACCAGGGCGTAGGTCAGGTGGGCTTCGACGTACTCCTTCAAGGCATCTTGCGTGTAGCCAGCATAGTAGAGATCGGGATAGGCGGATACGCCCGCCGTTAACTTTTGCGCTGCCTGGCGCGTCTGCTGCAAAAGCTGTTGCGCGTTGTCCCACTCCTCGCGGTGAATAGCGCGGATGGTACGGGCGCAGGCGCTGACCAGTTCGCGCGACTGTTGGTAGGCGGCGTCGCGGGCGGCGGAAACGGCTTCCATTTGCTGCCGGATACGTTCGCTGATCAGGTCCAGATTATCCATGGGGGAACCTCATTATTCGTCGCGGCCCTGGTTGGGCGGCGAGAAGCTAAATAGCTCGTCTGCCAGGGTGCGGGGAAAGCGGATTTCGCCGAACTGCCGCTCGAAGTTGGCTATGTTTTGGCCCAGGGCGCGCCACAGCAGTTTGGTGTGCATGGGGGACATGATGATGCGCGCCTGGACGTTACCCTTGGGGGTGCGCGGCAAAATCTGAGCGAAATCAATCACCATTTCGGCGGGCGTGTGGCTGATGAAGGCGATATTGGCGTAGACGGCTTTCAGGTCGGCGGGGATGTCAATCATGATTTGTTTGGCTGCCGCTGCGGGGTCTTTGCCGGCAGGCGGTTCAGGCTGGGTTTGGTTACTCATGGACTGCTCCTGTAGTGATACGGGTGAGAGAGACTGGAGCAGTCTCCGAGACTGCTCCAGTCTGGGAAGCGTGGGAAATCGGTTGCCGGGACCATGGGGATAAAGATACCCTAGTTTGGTTGATTCGTCATCTGGCGTCTGGGAATGGGAAGTTGCGCTTGAGGACTAGCTGGCTGTCATGTTACAATGTAAAGCAAATGTGCCGGCACAATGGCAGGATGGTAAACAATGAACACCCCCAAACTAGATGCTGCAGACGTAGCTTTTCCGGACAACCAGGCTTCATCTCCGCCCTATGTGGTGGTGGAACACACGGCGGACTGGTCGCTGCGCGTGACTGGCGCGGATTGGGCGGCGCTGCTGCGACATGCCGCCTTGGGCATGAGCAGCCTGATGGTGGGGGAGTTAAACGCGGTTCCGTTGACAGAGCAACGAACGGTCTCTCTGGCAGCGTTTGACGCGGAAACGCTGCTGGTAGATTGGCTGAGTGAATTAGCCTATTGGGCGGAAACGGAAATGCTAGTTTTCACTGAGTTTGAACTGCAACAAGTTTCCGCGACGCGGCTGCAGGCAGTGGTGCGCGGCGGGCCTGTGCCCGAACTGTTAAAGCATATTAAGGCGGTGACGTACCATAATCTGGAAATTGTGCGGACTGATGCCGGCATGGAAGTCACCCTTGTCTTTGATGTGTAAAGAAGGAGACAACCCAGGTCGCGGCGCGCCATCCAGGATGAAAATTCGTGGCGCAATTCGCTGAATTGCGCGGACAAACTAACAGTTTGTCCTACAGGTCTCCGCGCCCTTTGCGTCCCACGTAAGCGGACTGCTGCGTGAATCTGATTTTAGAGGAGGTTAACATGGTTAGCCCAAGCGATTTCAAACGAATTACGCCGTACATTTACGAAATTCCGTCCACCTACCGCGGTGACATGCGCGTTCCGGCGCGATTTTATGCGGACGCCGTTCTGTTAGAAGAAACCCTGGGGGATAAAAGTCTGACCCAGTTGGTGAACACTGCCACCCTGCCTGGAATCGTCAAATACGCTCTGGCTATGCCGGACATTCATCAGGGATACGGCTTCCCCATTGGCGGCGTCATTGCCACCCAACTGCCCAATGGCGTTATCTCCCCTGGAGGAGTTGGCTACGATATCAATTGCGGCGTGCGCCTGTTGGGGACGCAGTTAACGCGGGAGGACGTGGCCCCCTACCTGGACAACCTGGCTTCCGCGCTTTATGCCAACTGCCCCAGCGGCGTCGGCGGCAAAGGGCACGTGCGCCTGACGGAATCCGAACTGGACCGGCTGGTGGAGCAGGGGGGGCAGTGGGCGCTGAAGAATGGCTACGCCACGCCCGGCGATCTGGAACGTACGGAAGAAAGGGGGCGTCTGGCGGGAGCAGATGCCGGCAAAGTCAGCGCCCGCGCCAAAGAAAGAGGACGTCCCCAAATTGGCACGCTGGGCGCGGGCAATCACTTCATTGAAGTGGATGTGGTAGACGAAATTTTCCACGATCTGGCGGCGCAGCGCATGGGGCTTTATCCGGGGCAGATTGTGGTGCAAATTCACTGCGGCTCGCGCGGCTTTGGGCATCAGGTTTGCACCGATTACGTGCGCCTCTTTCAAGAAAGCGTGCAGCGGTATGGCATCAAACTGGCGGATCGGGAACTGGTGTGCGCCCCGCTGAGCAGTCCCGAGGGGCAGGATTACTTTGCCGCCATGAATGCCGCCGCCAATTACGCCTTTGTCAATCGTCAGGTGCTTACCTTTTTAATCCGCCGCAGCTTTGAGCAGGCGTTGGCGGGCCATGTGCGTAACCACAGCGTTTACCAGATATATGACATTGCCCACAATATGGCTAAAATTGAGACGCATCTGGTTGACGGCAAGCCCATGAAGGTATGCGTGCATCGCAAGGGGGCGACGCGGGCTTTTGGTCCGGGGGCGCCGGAACTGCCGGACGTTTACCGCGACATTGGCCAGCCAGTGTTGGTGCCTGGTTCGATGGGCACGGCAAGTTGGGTGCTGCTGGGCACAACTGGCTCGATGGAGCAGACGTTTGGCTCCACCTGCCACGGCGCGGGACGGACGATGAGCCGTTCGCAAGCCAAAAAGATGGTGCGCGGCAGCGAACTGCGGCAAGAATTAGAGGACGAGGGCATTCAGGTGCGGGCGGGCAGCATGGCGGGTCTGGCGGAAGAAGCGCCGATGGCGTATAAAGACGTGGACCGCGTGGTGGAAGTGGTGCATGGCGCGGGCATTGCCCACAAAGTGGCGCGCCTGGTGCCTATTGCCGTGATTAAAGGGTGATTTATGTAGTTTTTCACCCACTCCCCAGCCCTCCCCCTTTAGGGGGAGGGTCAGGGTGGGGGGAAGTTAGAAACCGAGTTTCTCTAAGAAACCCGGTTTCTGTTCTACTCCGAGGAGAACATGAAGCTCGATAAGTATAATTTGACGTATCTGGTGGTTGGGATTTGCGTGGGCGTTATCCTGGGCGTATTGTCCACTGTCTTATCTGGCCGGGCTGCGCCTCAGCCTATCGTGATTGAAGCGCCTGATCCTACTCCCTTGCCCACACCGGAGCCGCCGCCGGCGCCCGTAACGGTGTTTGTCAACGGGGCGGTGAACAGTCCGGGGGTGTATGAAATGCCGGCAGGCAGCCTGATCGCCGACGTCATCAACCAGGCTGGCGGCTTTACCGCCGAGGCGGACGCCGACCTGGTGAACCTGGCCCAACCCCTGCTGGATGGGATGCAGGTGCGCGTGCCTACCCTGGACGAACGCACTGCTGCCTCCCCTGCGCCGGTGGTGGTGGAACCGCAGCGCTCTACGGGAACGGAGATTGACCTCGGCGGCGGCAGCCTGATCAATATCAACACCGCCACGCCAGAAGAGTTAGATGCCCTGCCGGGCGTTGGCCCCAGCACGGCGGCAGACATTGTGGCTTATCGGGAAGCTAACGGGCCATTTGCGGCTATTGAGTCTATTATGGATGTGCCCGGCATTGGCCCGGCCCGGTTTGACGAACTCAAAGCGTTGATTACAGTGGGAGAATAGCGACGGGGTATGCCTCGTGACAATTACCTGACCAGTGCGGCGGCGTTGATTGCCGGCATTCCCTTCCGTCTCCTGCCTCGCCCTCCTTTTCAGCCGCCGCGCAAAATCCTGATCCTGAAGCCTTGCTGCCTGAGCCAGGCCATGTTGGCTACTCCCCTGCTGGCAGCCATAAGCGAAGCCTACCCTAAAGCCCAGATTGATTGGGCTATCAGCGACTGGTCCCGCCCGGCTGTGGCTACCAATCCGCGCGTCAGCGAGTTGATTGACGCCGGGCGCGTGGGGCTAGAAGGCAGCCATTGGCGCGAGGTGCAGGCGCTGGCGACCCGTTTGCGGCAGGAACAGTACGACACCTGTTTCATTCCCAGCCGCTCTACCCTGCTGGCTTACGTTGCCTGGCGCGCGGGCATCCAGCAGCGTATTGGCTTGAATGTGGCTGGACGCGGCTTTGCCCATACGATTGCCGTCAACCCCAACGGGGACGCGCGCCACGAGGCGCAGGTTTATCTGCGCCTGGCGGCAGCCGTGGGTATCACGGCTGCGCCCTTCATGGAGTTTTACCCCCGCGACGCCGATCGCGCCGCCATAACGGCGCGGTTGGTGGAGGAGGTGGATTGGTTGGGGGATAAGCCGTTGGCGCTCCTGCATCCTGGCGGCGGCTATAACCCGGTGCGCACCGATCTGGCTAAACAATGGCCGGTGGAGCGCTTTGCTCGTTTGGGCAGCTACCTGGCGCGCCAGCATGGGGCGCGCGTGCTGCTGTTGGGCAGCCAGCAGGATCGGGAACGGGCGCAGGCTGTTTTGGGTCTCATGTCTGCCTCAGCCACCAACCTGGCGGGCAGCCTGACGCTGGGGGAACTGGGCGCGTTGAGCGAAATGGCTGACCTATACGTAGGCAATGACGCTGGCCCCACCCACGTCGCCGCCGCCGTGGGTTGCCCCACGCTGGCTATTTTTGGGCCGACTGCGCCGCCTGTGTCCCAGCCTTTTGTGCCGGCAGCGCGCCTGGCCACAATTGCCTGCGCTCCCCAAGAAGATTTTTCCTGGGATGGCTGCGCCATGCTGGACGAAGCCATCCAGGCCGCCGACCAATTGCTGGCGCTGCGCCGCCAGGAGCCATCATAAGGCCACAGGCGTGACTGAAAAATTCACCGCCAAGACGCAAAGGGCGCGAAGATAATCCCCACTGGAAATAGTGAGCAGTGAGGAAAGGTCACAAGCGCTCCTCGGCATAAAATAAATCTGCGAAATCCTGATTTTTTCATTTAACTCGTAGAACGAGTTATCGCATACATGAGCAGGTCGCGGGGCTGCCCGCGCCAGATCTGGTAGCTATGCAGCAACCCTTCGTACTGCATCCCGATTTTCTGCAAAACGCGGGCGGATGCCTGGTGATCTGGCAAACACACGGCTTCGACGCGCACTAACTGCATCTGTTCTAAGGCAAACGTGACCAGCGCCTGAGCGGCTTCGGTGGCATAACCGTGTCCCCAATAAGCGCGGGAGATAGTATAACCCAGTTCGGCGCGGCGATGATGGCGATGCGGCGGGCTGAAGGTGGCAATACCAATCAGGCGCGCGTCCGCGCGGTGTTCGACGCCCCATGACCAGGCGCCCATGCCGGCATTTTCATATTCCGCCAGAAAGTCGTCCAGATCGGCGCTGGCTTCAGCCATAGATTGGTAATGCGTCCAGGGGGTGAAGCGATCAATCTCCGCGTCGGAGGCGTAGGCGTAGAGGTCGTCCAGATCGTCGCGCCGTAGGGCGCGCAGAATCAGGCGCGGCGTGGCGAGTGTGGGGAAGGGAGTAAAGAGCGTTTGCAGATTCATAGGGTCGTTCTCAACGAATGATGGACGGTAAGAATACCTGCTGTGGTGGGGGAGGGACGTTGGCAAAGTAGTAGGCGTCGTGGTCGCACAAGAAGTCTTCCCCTTGCCGGATCAAATCGCCCACGGTGGATTCCAGGTTGACGGGCGTATTGGACTGCGGAATTTCGATGGCGGGGATGCCGGCAAAATCCGTCACGCAAGGCAAAATTGGCACATAATAATGATGCCCGTTAATGGTCACTTTGCCGGCTAACAGCACTTTAACGGAAACGGGATCAATGGGGTCGGCAATGGGTTGCACCTGTTTGAAGCTCAAGGTGTAGGTGATGGGCGTGCCATTTTGCGGGCTGCCCGGTGGCAAGGTATTGGCTACAGAGGCCGGCAGTTCCAAAATGAAAAACTGCTGATTCGTTTCGGCGCTGACGATGACGTCCGGCGTGACGTTAAAACTCTGCCTGACAGCCACCGATAACGGTTCGGGGCCGTCGCCCAGATCGTAAGTCGCCATTATCTCGCCAGCCTCTTGCGGCGCTTGCAGAATGACGGGATCGATCAGCACGCCCGTGATGCCATAGTCGCCAAGCAGGTAGAGGGTAGACGTGATAATCTCGCCGTCAATGATGTAGGTGCATTCATAAAAGCCGTAATCTGTGTCCAGACAGACGGCAGCCGTAGAATCAGAGAAGACGGTGGCAATGATCTCATTCACCTCTTCGCCGATGTCCGAGACAATGATGACATTGCCAAACAATGAGCGCAAGACGCAGGCCGTCAATAACACGGGCAGCGCACAAACCAACAGAATCCGGGCTGGGAAACGCAGTTTGGTGAACATTTAATGCCTCTCCTTTCGAAAATAGGTTCACGCGGAGACGCGGAGGGCGCTGAGGACTGTAGGACAAACTGTCAGTTTGTCCTTGCCGGCAGGAAGCCGGCGGTCCATTTTCATGGATGATGGCTTCGGCGTGAACGGCTTGACTGAGCTCAGCCGAGCGGTGCATGGTGGGTGATTTTCCAAAATCTCCCACCCGATTTTGGAAAATCGGGCTACAACGGCGCACTCTTTTCGTTCATATGAATAGAACTACACTTCACGGAAATAGGCTGTCAGTTCTGGCAGATTGACGCCCGTGACCGCCAGGCGGACGCGGGCGTTTAGGGGTAAATCATGGCGCAGATACACCTGGCTTTCCCACGCCAGTTCGGGAATGAGCAGCGTACTGCGCGCGCCATTCTTCTCTACCACTACGCCTTCGCCTTCCCAATCGGGATGCTGTTGGAAGTAGACCAGCGTCCAATGCTGGTTAGACAACCGCTCTACCTGGCGCACGCTGCCGCTGATGGCTTCCGCCGCCCCGACGCGGGCCATCAGCGCCGCCATGTCCAAAACGGGTTCGCCGCGCAGGTAAGCCCGCAACTGCTGGTGCGCCACCAGGTCCAGGTAACGGCGCAGCGGGCTGGTTGTTTGCACATAGGCGGGCAGTCCCAGGCCAGCATGAACCGCTGGCGCGCTTTGTCGCTGGCTGCGCCTCATGCTGCGGCGCAAAGCAAACATGCCCGCCATCCCTGGCAGCGGCTCCATTTCGTTGGGGGGTTCCTGGGCGCTGTAGGGCAGGGGAATCTCTCGCGCCTGAGCAAAGTTAGCCGTCGCCACGCCAGCCATCAACATCGCTTCGCGCACCAGGTCGCGGCTGCGCAGCGGCGGCAGCGGCGTGACCGTCACGCAGCCAGCCACCACGCGAATTTTAACTTCCGGCAGGTCAATTTCCACTGCGCCGGCTGCCTGCCGCTGCTGGTAGAAACGGCGCGTCAACTGCATGATGCCGGCAAACGGCTCTTCCCCCAGCCGCTCTTCAATTTCTGCATAGGTGCTGCGCGTCACCCGCACCCAACTGGGGGCAATTTCCACGTGGGCTATTTGCCCGGCGGCGTCAAAATCCAGGCCAAAGGAGAGGGCGGGGGAGATTTCGTTTAGCCCCAGCCCAAGCTGGCTGGTGGCTGCTGGCGGCAGCATGGCGATGGTCCCTTCGGGCAAATACAGATTGGCGCCGCGCGCCTGCGCTTCCTGGTCGGCGGGGCTGTCCGGCGTCACCAGGGCGGCGGCGTCCGCCACATGCACCCACAGCCGCTGCCCATCCAGGCTGAGGGCGTCGTCAGGGTCGGCGCTGCCGGCATCGTCAATGGCATACGCCGCCAGGTGTGTCAAATCCAGCCGCGCTTCTTCCGCCAGCGGCGGCAGCGGCGCGCCCGCCGACGCCAGTTCCAATTGGAACCGCTGCGGATATGGATTGACCGTTGCATCCCAAAAGCCCGTGCGCAGCAGCAGCGCGTGCGCGTTTTCCCGCGTCTCTGCCTGCCCCAGGTCGCGCAGCACGCGGCTCTGATCGCGCCGCTGCAGCGCCAGTTCGACCACGTCCTGCAAATAACGCTCGTCGGCAGGGTGCGACTCGCCCACGGCGGCGCGGCGTGCAAACGCTTCCCAGGCCGCTTTTTCCGCCTCTTTGGCGGCGCGAGCCGCTTTCGTCTCCGCCACCTCGGCGGCGGTGCACGCCTGAATGTTGTCTGGCGTACCTTTGAAGTAGAGGCCATCCTGCGCCAGTTCCCAGGCAGCCCAGGCAGTAACGGGCGTAAAGTCGTCGTAAATTAGCTCCGCCAGTTCCGCCAGCGAGGTGGTCTGGCCCGCCAGCAGTTCCCAGGCTGTCATGACCTCTGCCGCCATGCCTGCCCCGGCTTTCAGGTGGCTCAGGCTGGTGAGGGGGCCGGGGTGCAGCAGGGCCACGTCTTTGGGGCGGACGCTGGCGGTATCGCCGCCCTCAAGGGCGATTTCCAACTTCTTGCCCACCTGGCGCACCAGGGCGGGGCGGGTTTTATAGAGGACCAGGCTGTGGAGAGGGATGGGGTCGGTAGATGCCGGCATAACCGCTGTTTGCCTCCAAAAAAGTCAATCGCATAGGCAGTCGTTCTAAGCGTATTGATACCCCATCACACCGCAGCGCGCAAACGGGGGGATGTCGGCAAAACGCGCCGCCACACGTCGCCAATTTTCCTTGACACTTTTGGCCGCTTCTGATAAGATTTCGTTCGCTCTAGGGGGCGTGGTGTAGTGGTTAACACGTCGGCCTGTCAAGCCGAAGATCGCGGGTTCGATCCCCGTCGCTCCCGTCCAGGGGCAGGCAATATCACAATCGCCTGCCCCTTTTTTATTTTACGCGGGGTTTTCGTCGCCTGGATTTGGATGGCTGCTTTTGGCTCTTTGGGAATCCGAAAGAACCGATTATTTTTTGCCTGGCTAGAAAAGCTGCCGCTTTCAACCCAGCAAAACCAATAATTGGTCTTTGCTAAACTCAGCCTGAGCTTCCGAATCCATGATAAATGAGCCGACATCCTCCATCACAGATGACCAGCTTAAAGGCAATACCTGTTCCCTCATAATCTTTCGCCAATTGGTCGAAGTTACAGGGTCTTTATCCCACCCACTTTGTTGCAAGCACTGATTGAGGTATTCAAGGTTGGGTTCAGGCCAATTTTGTTGATTCAGGTACCACCACAAATCATACATGTCGCGCCCTTTAAGATAGTGGCGCTGCAAAATAGCGCTGAGTTTACCAGCTAAGAGTGTAGCGGGATCATGGTGCTGCAAATTGAGGTGAACATGCTTGTTCACGGGCGTGGTCAACAAGCTGGCATGTGACGGCGGATTGGTATCCACTTCGATTTTGATTGCCAGAACCTCTTCAGCATACCCCGACAAACCAAGTTCGTGAAGCAAGCCGCGAAAACGCACAAAGGCTTTGTGAACAGCCCGCTTTTCGTTAAGTCTAACATCCACCTCATACGCCTCAGCAGAGAAATCACGCACAATTTGCTGTAAATAGGTGCGAAAATCATACGCTTCTGGATGCAATTCCAGTGCAAAATCAAGGTCTTCAGAGTAACGCGGGATGTCGTAGAGAAAACGCAAGCTTGTACCGCCGTGAAAGGCCAACGTCTGCATGGCGCCAGCTCGCTGCAAACTTTGCAAACTGCGGGCTTGCAAATATTCACGAACGAGGTGGATAGCGACCAGTTGAGTTGGCGCAGGCGCGATGAGTGTGCGCAAATACGCTTTCATAGCGGTTCGTATTCTTCTGCTTCGCGTTGGGCAATTGCCTCAATCACACTGGCAGCCCGTTTGAGTTTGGGTTTGCCGGCACGTTCGGCTAAACGGTGTAGCCGTTCAATGTCAAGAATTTCGAGATTCTGCAGGCGTAGGGATTCGATATATTCTTTAGAATCTCCTTGTGGGCGAAAATGAATGAGATCGAGCAGAGCTTTTTCCGGCATGGCGACGTAGGCATATTCATCATTCACCAACAGGCGGTATTCAATGCCATAGAACAAGGATGGATGAATGTGCCTATAGGAGAACCGGCCGAATTTGTTTTCATATTCTCCCGGCCGCCGGGTCGTGACGCTGGTAACCACAGCGACGTGTTCTGGGATAAGATGATAGTGAGCCAATGCCATTTGTAGGCTCACATAAGAGCCTGAGACCAGATGATTGGCCACCACAAATGGATGCGGATTTTGGCGAGGAAGCGTGTAAATACCACGCCGCAACTGGATAACTTTCTCTTCTCTGGTCCAATCACTCAATTGCCGTTGGGCTTGATGGTGCGTGACATCACCTGTCAGTAGCAACGACGTTTCAAACAGCGGTTGATCTTGGACGATATGTTGTAATTGTTGCCAGCGCATGATGGCAATTATGGCAGAAACCGTTAGTTATCGCAACGTTTTTGGTGCAAATCTAACAGTTTGTCCTACAAGACGATATGAACGGTTTGCGGAAAGCTATCGAGGCGCGGTTTCAAGCGCCAGTTGATGTTTTAATGTTATGACGCTATAATGTTGCTGTTGATAAAAAAACGTGGAGGTGCAATAGGATGAGTGTCTTAACGAAACGGACAACGGTTTATCTGGAGCAAGAATTGCACCAGGCGTTGCGGCTGAAGGCAGCCGTGACCGACCGTTCGATGTCTGAGCTAATTAATGAGATGATTCGGGAGCGTCTGGCCGAAGATGCTGACGATTTGCAGTCGTTCCGCGAACGCGCTGATGAGCCAGTCATCAGTTACGAGACCCTGCTACAACAGTTGCAAGCGCATGGCACGCTATGAGATCGTCTTCAAGCAATCCGTGGCTAAGGACCTGCGGCAGATTCCTGGGAAGGATGTGCAGCGCATTTTGAAACGTATTGACAGCCTGGCTAATGATCCCCGACCAGCCGATATGGAAAAACTGAGCGGCGATGATAAGTACCGCATCCGCCAGGGGAATTACCTTATCTTGTACACCATTGAAGATAGTGTCGTCACGGTGACAATCGTGAAGGTGGGACATCGTCGTGATGTCTATCGCTAATGGAGAATCTATATCGGGTTCGACTACAGTTCGGAACGAGCATAAACGAAGCGGGAGGGTGAAAATAATGAGTTTGTGCAAAAACTGGAAATGGTTTGGGCGCTGCTGCCGGCAGAGAGGCGCGTGTTCGTGAAGCCAATAGCTACGCAAGTGGCGGACGGTGAAGGAATCGTAACGGCTGTTATCACCTGGCAAGTGGACGATGAGCAAAAGCAGGTCGAATCCTTCTTCCGCCTGCAACCCAGCCCTTATTACGGCTGGGATGTTGTCCAGACCTCCCTGCTAGATGATTTGTTAGCTATGTTGAGTTAGTCAGCATCAGAAGCCAGACATTATTTCAGCGGCGTTTTCGTCGCCTGGATTTGGATCGTAATTGTTTATATCGTTGGGCAAAAGTGAG
>CAYQYJ010000038.1:0-11617 GCA_964421605.1 uncultured Ardenticatenaceae bacterium
TGACAGGCCATCCATTCTGGAGCGATCATCCCACTTGCCCGGATCGGTGTAGAAATGGATCGCGTCCTGACTGCCGGCATCATCCGGCTGCCCCGCTTGCCAGTTGCTATAGACATACGCTTCATCGGTCACCCACTGCCAGCCTCCATCGGGTTCGGGACTATCCGGCGGCTGGCTGCCCCCAATCCAGTAGCCCAACTCGCCGGCTACCTCCGGGAAATTGGCAATAATGAAATCGTTTTCTGGCGCTGAGGTGATCGTGACCAGGTACGATTCATAACCTGTGAGCGTGGCTGCCCAGGCTCGATCCGCCGCATCCACCAGATTGATGCCCAGCGGCGTGGCGAACGCCTCATAATAATGCCCATTAGTCGGATTCAAAACAGGGGATCGCCCTTCCATATGATCCATGTGGGTCATCTCATGGCCAAAGATTCGCTGCAACTGCGCTATGGATGGCTTGGCCGGTCGCAGCGCTACCCAGTTGCTCTCCATCACTCTGGCGGCGCCGCTCTCTTGCGCCTGTGCCGTGGCGGCTGCCGGCCCGGTATCCACCACGTCCCAATAAGAGCATACAACCCCATCCTCTGGCGTGGTCAGCGTGGTCACAAATAATACCTTCCCCAGGTGGGGAAAGGCAGGGATGGAGTCGAAGACCTTCACAACGGGGTCCACCACGGGCAGTGGATGGTCAGATACCAGCGCCGTTACGCCATTGTTAGTGACCATCCACAGATTCCAGTTTGCTGGGCTTAACGTGCCTAGATAGAAGGCGACGTCTAAGGTGTCATCAGCATAACCCATTTGCATGGACAGCGTACAGACCGGCGGGTCTGTCACGTTCATGTACATCACCATATTCCCCATGGCTCCCCCATCCACCATGGGACTGTTATACTGCGTGTGCAGGCGTACCGTATCCCCTTTGTTCACCGGGAAATCAGACCAGCACAACTCCATCCGTTCCAGATGCCCTGCGAAATGGGGGTCTCCAGGGTCCAGAATGTGGTGCGACGCCGGATGCCCCTCATCTATGCCGCTGCCTGGACCAACTGGAGCAAAGCCGGAATCTATGGCATAGCTGCCAATGGACGTGCAAATATAGGATGGATCAGGCCCCAGATACTCCAGGGCATCGCTGATGCCGAAGTCGTGCATGTGCCCAAAAGTGGTCACAATATTGCCGCCGCGATCGAAGGTCAGTTCGGTATGGGCGTCGGAATATCCTTCCGGAATCGTATAAAATGGCCGCCACCGAAACGCGCTGGTCAGACGATCCTGGCAGCCAGATTGGGCAATCTGAATCGGGGTGGTATGGGTGAGCTGCGCCGTTGCTGGGAAGTATGTATACGTGATTTCGATATACGCCTCGGCCGGTTCATCAGACCAGCTCTTAAAATGAATCTTTCCCGACCAGATGCTGTCTGGCGGATTGTAGTAACCATATCCGGGTGGAAAAGACAGGGGCGTCCGGTCTGGATTGCCGATGAGGATCTGTTCGCCAATGGTTCCACACGAGGCCGACACTCTGGCCAGATTGTTCAGGCTGCCTGTGGCCACGATGGAGGGATCAGTCCCTCGATTCAAAGTAGATCCATCCTCACGCACAATGTCAAAGCCTAAGCTGGTGATGAAGCAGTCGGTACACGGCATTTCCATGCCCGTTTCCACCATTTCAAGCTGCCCGTACCCCGGCCCATAAGGCGCTACCGCCGGGATTGTGACTGGCCCATACCGGATTGTTATTTCTTCCCCCCCGGCAGCTGCGCCAGCGGCGATGCTACGACCTGCCACGTTCACTGCCCCATACAGCACGATCACAATCAGTAAAAACAGCCAGACCTTTATCTTCTTCATGCCACACCATCCTCCTGCGATTCAAATGAACAACGTCATGGATCGTCCACAGTAGACGCGCCGGTATCGGTTCGCTTTGCCTTCCACGAACGTCAGGGCCAGCCGGCTGCCGGCAATATGAAATTTCTGCCTCAATGGCGAGTTGCACAAGTCTACGATGCTTGGGGCGCTTGTAGCTTACCTGATTTCCTCCTCTTCTTCAATCCTCCCATTCCTTCTCGCCCCCACCCAACTGTCCTGGTAGAATCTCCTTCGTAAATAGTAGGGCGATTTTCCAAAATCGCCCGCCCGATTTTGGAAAATCGGGCTACAACGAGCCGCGCAAACTAACAGTTTGCGCTACAAATTTTCATTCATCGTGGTGCGCTCCGCTCATGGGGAACTCCTTTGACAATAGCCTCACGTGGAGACGCGGAGGACGCAGAGAAAAAATTCGTGAAAATTCGCGTGACCTGTCCTGAGCATTGTTGAAGGATTCGTGGCTAAAATTTTCATTCCTTGCTTCGACAAGCTCAGGCGAGAGGTGCGTCGCTGCCCATGAGGAATTCCTTGATCACACTGTAGGGATAACTTGCGCTATTGATTTTAGGATATTAGATGCCGGCACAAACCCCCTCCACCCGCCCCCAGGCCCTCGCCGCCCTGCGCCAGATTGCCCGCGCCCTCAGCGCCGCCTGGGACCTGGACACCACCCTCGACCTCATCGTGCGCAAGACCACCGAAGTTATGCACGTGGACTCCTGCGCTATCTATCTGCTTGACCCCGACGGCGAAACCCTGCGCCTGCGCGCCACCACGGGCCTGGCTCGCCGCGCCCTGGGACGCGCCACCCTCAACGTCGGCGAAGGCATGACCGGTTACGCCGTGCGCCGCAACCAACCCGTCTACGCCACCCACGCCCAACACGACCCCCACTTCAAATGGGTCGAAGAAGCAGACGAGACCGCCTTCCATTCCCTCCTGGCTGTCCCCCTGGTGCTGGACACCAGGCCCCTGGGCGCACTCAACGTTCAGACCATAACCCCCCACGCCTTCAGCGCCGCCGAAGTCGAAGTCCTCTCCCTGATTGGCGACCTGGCTGCGGGCGCACTGGCTAAAGCGCAGTTGTACGACAGCCAACGCCGCCAGATTGACGAACTGCAAGCCCTGGCCCAGGTCAGCGCCGCCGTGACCTCGCCGCAATATCTGGACGACATGCTAGACCTGGTGACCGAAATGGCAGCCCGCACCATGGAAGCCGCCGTCTGTTCCATTTTTTTGCTGGATGAGGACGGCGCGCATCTGGAACTGCGCTCTGCCCGCCGCACCACCAGCCCCTACCGCCCCCGCCCGCCCCTGCCCCTGGGCGAAGGCGTTACGGGGCGCGTCGCTGTCACCGGAAGCCCTATCTATGTGCGCGATGTCACCCTGGATGCCCGCTATAAAGACGCCGAACTGGCCCGTAGCGAAGGATTGGTCTCCCTGCTATCTGTTCCCCTGTCCGTTCGTGACCGCGTTATTGGCGTTTTCAACTGCTACACCGCCAGCGAACGGGAGTTCAGCAGCGAGCAGCGCGCCCTCTTTATCACTCTGGCTAACCAGACTGCCCTGGCTATAGAAAATGTTCGCCTGGTGACCAACGCGGCCATCGTCCGCGAAATGCACCACCGCATCAAGAACAATCTACAAACGGTGGCCATGCTCATGCAGCTACAAATTCCCGAAGCCGAACGCCTGGACACCCGCCACGTCCTGGAAACCAATATTCACCGCATTCACAGCATCGCCGCCGTCCATGAAGCCCTGTCAGAGCGTGGTTTTACCCTGGTGGAAATCAAAGATGTCCTGGAGCGCATCACGCGCATGATGGTCGAAAGTATGGTTGGCCCGCACCAGCAAATTACCATTCAGGTTCAGGGGGAAACCTTACTCCTACCCAGCCGCGCCGCCACCGCTCTCACCCTGGTGGTCAACGAACTGGTGCAGAACGCCCTGGAACACGCCTTTCGCGGCTGCCCCAGCGGGCGCGTGGACATCTCCGTGGGGCGGTCGCCGCAAGAGATCGTCGTCCTGGTCCGCGATGACGGTGTGGGCTTGCCTGCTGCGCTGCCGCACAGCCTGGGCCTGGAAATCGCCCAAACCTTAGTCGTCGAAGACCTGCGCGGTCAGATGAAATTTAACCGCTTGCCTCGCGGCACCGAAGTCAGCATCCGCCTCCCCCGCGCCATCGAAGCCACTGCCTGACTCATCGCCCATTTTCCGTTGACTGTTTCCTGTTATCTGTTGTCTGTTTCATGAAGATCTTGATCGCCGACGACGAATCCATCATCCGCCTGGGGCTAAAATCCATGCTACAGCAAATGGGGCATGAAGTCATAGCCGCCATGAACGGGCGAGAAGCGTTGCAAATGGCCCGCAGCCAGCGCCCCGACCTGGCTATTCTGGATGTGAAAATGCCGCTGACCGATGGCTTGCAGGTAGCGCAGACCCTGGGACGCACCCAGCCCATGCCCATTTTGCTCTTGACGGCTTACAGCGACCAGGATTTGATTGCCAGAGCCGCCGAGTTGCCCATTCATGGTTACCTGGTGAAACCCGTCCAACCCGCTGACCTGATGGCGGCGATAGCCGTAGCTGTGCGGCGCTTTGCTGAAACAGCGGCGCTGCGGCAGCGGACGGCGGAGTTGGAAGAGCAGTTAGAATCGCGCAAATTGATTGACCGCGCTAAGGCGCAGTTGATGGCTGCCGGCATGAGCGAAACCGACGCCTACCACACCATCCAATCCCGTGCCCGCCAGCAAGGTTGCACCATGCGCCAGATCGCCCAGACCATCCTGCGCGAAGGACAGTAGCCCTTGCCCGACCTCTGCGAAAACCACCCGCGTTGAACCGATTTGCTCTATTTCTTCCCCGTCATTTTCCTATGCCAACCCGCTAATGTGTGAGATAATTACCTAAATGATCGCCAACCAACTTCTCACGCCGACCGACTAACCATGACTGCCAGCGAATTCGCCATCGCCAACCCCATCAACTCCGATCAACGCACGCCACTTCGGTGGGTGCTCTGGCACGTCCTGCACAACAAGCTCTTTATCTTCACCATGTTCTTGGGCGCTTTTGGCAACGCCGCTCTGGCGGCCCTTGTCCCCGTTCTCATTGGCCGCGCCTTCAACGCTGCCCTGGAACAACCTGCCGACGTGCGCGCCATTGGTGTGGCTGGCTTGTCCATCATTGGCAGCCAGGCTGTGCGCGCTGTGCTGCAATTGGGGCGCAACTTCTCCAGCGAACTGATTGGGCAGCGGTTGGAGCGAGACACCCGCGAGGAGCTTTACCTCAGTCTGCTGGGCAAGAGCATGACCTTTCACGACATGCAGCCGGTTGGCGACACTATGGCCCGCGCCACCAACGACGTGCGCGAAGTCAACTTAATGCTGAATCCGGGCATCAATCTTGTGGTTGGCTCCTCCAACTTCTTGCTCATGCCCATTCTTTTCAGCCCCAGCTATGATCCCCAACTCTTGCTGGCCCCCCTCTTCTTTCTCGTTACTTACTTCTGGGCTGTTGCCCGCTATTTGGGCGTCTTGTCTGCTATTTCCGATCGCGTGCGCCGCACCTTTGGCCGGATGAACAGCCGCCTGGCGGAAGCCATTGACGGCATCGAAACGGTGAAAGGCGCGGCGCAAGAGGACAAAGAAGTGCAGCGGTTCCGCACCTATGCCACAGATTATCGGAATGCGGTAGTCACTCAGGGATACGTTGAAGCCCGCTTCTTGCCGCTCCTCTTCCTGGGCATCACCACTGCTATGGGCTTCACCCATGCTTTTTTGCTCTACCAGGCGGGCCATATAAATGTGGGCGATATTATCAGTTACGTTGGGTTGCTCGGTCTGTTTGGCTTTCCCACTTTCACCTCCCTGACGGCGTACTCGCAAGTATCGCGCGGGATGGCAGGCGCCCGCCGCATTTTGCAATTGATTCAGGCGGAAACGCACCTGGATGAGAACAGCGAAGGATTCGCTGGCGCCATTCGCGGTCGCATTACCTTTGAAAACGTCAGCTTCAGTTATGTGCCTGGCGTAGACGTACTGCAGCACATTACCTTTACCATTGAACCCGGAAAAACATTAGCCATCGTGGGGCAGACGGGCGCCGGCAAAAGCACGATTGCCAAACTGATCAACCGTACCTATGACGTGGACAAAGGGCGGGTTTTGATAGATAACGTGCCGGCATCGGACTGGCAGTTAGCCGCCCTGCGCCGCCAGATTTCCATCATTGAGCAAGATATCTTTCTTTTTTCCCGCACCATTGCCGAAAACATTGCTTTTGGCGCCCCAGATGCCAGCCAGAGTATGATCGAAGAAGCCGCCAAAGCCGCCCAGGCGCACGACTTCATCATGACGTTTCAGGATGGGTATCACACCGTCATTGGTGAACGCGGCGTCACCCTTTCCGGCGGCCAACGGCAGCGGCTGGCTTTAGCCCGCGCCTTCCTGGTTAAGCCCCATATTCTCATTCTGGATGACTCCACCAGCGCCGTAGACAGCGCCACCGAAGATCGCATTCAACAAGCCATTACCCGCGCCGCCGCCAACCAGACCACCATCCTCATTACCCATCGCCTCTCCCAGATTCGCTGGGCCGACCACGTTCTGGTGCTGCGCAAAGGACGCCTGGTCGCCCAGGGCAACCACGACAGCCTCATGCAAACCTCCCCCGCCTATCGTCGCATTTTCCAACAGTATGACGACGATACTGCCAGCCAATCTACGCCAGCAAAGGCGCGCCGCATTACATGAAGGCGCTGGTTTACTACTGCCGCTGGCATCAAGCCCGCCTGCTACTGCGTGGGCGCGATGAAAACGCCGTTTGGGGCGAACTGGCTTACGCCGATGAAAGCCGGCAGCGTTTTCATTTCCAGTTGAAAACGCGGCATCTTACGCTGGGCGTCGGTGCAGAGGCGACAACGGTGCAGCTCGATGAAATGGGCGTGGTGCACGAGGAAAAGCGCTAGCCCACCCAACGTTGGCGGCGAACCTCGGTCACGTTGGGCAGGTTTTCTAGCTTGCGCAGCAGCCATTCCAGGTCGCTCAGGCTGATTAACTCAGCGACCAGGTAGATCGTGGCGATGCTGTTGGCAATGGTGGATTTTATTTTGGTCAGGGGGATGCCGCGCCCTTTTAAGATATTGGTAATGTCATTCATTAAGCCAGGCCGGTTGTACCCCTTGATTACAATGGGGATGGGATACGCTTCCGCTTTTTCGCCCCACTCCACTTCGATTAATCGCTCTGGCTCGTCGCTGTTGACTATCTGGCTGCAATTTTTGCGGTGCACGGTAACGCCGCGCCCGCGGGTAATGTAACCTACAATTTCTTCAGGAGCGATGGGATTGCAGCACAGCGCCATGCGCGTATGTAGTCCACTGACTCCCAGAACAGTCAAACCTTTCGACTTGGGACGCGGCGCTGTCAGCAGGGGCAGCAGTTCATCATCAGGTTGCAGCTTTTGTTTAATAGAGGCAATTGCTCCCCCAATTTGCGACGTTTGAATGTCGCCAAAGCCGATTTTTGCCAGAAACTGATCCACGTCCTCATAGCGCAGCGCGTGGGCAATGTCCTCTACGACGTAGATATTGGCTAATCCCAACCGTTTTAATTCCCGCTCCACGACTTCGCGGCCTTGCTGAATATTTTGCTCTCGCTCCTGTTCGCGGAACCATTGCCGTATTTTGCTACGGGTACGCGCGCTGCCCGTATACCCCAGACTTTCGTTCATCCAATCCCGGCTGGGACCGCCTGTCTTGGTGGTGATAATTTCCACGCGGTCGCCTGATTTGAGTTTGTAATCCAGGCTGACCATCTTGCCGTTGACTTTAGCCCCACGGCAGCGATGCCCAACTTCCGTGTGAATGAGATAGGCAAAGTCAATGGGGGTGGAACCTGCCGGCAAATCCATCACATCCCCGCGCGGCGTAAAGACGTAAATGTGGTCAGGTACTTTTTCCAGGCTGATGAAGTTCTGGTCAACGAGCTGGCCCTCCGCTTCTTGCAGCAGCGCCAGTAGTTCGCGGTGCAGTTGAATCTGGCGGTTCACGGCCTGGCTGGACTTGCCGCCTTCTTTGTAAGCCCAATGCGCGGCGACGCCTCGTTCGGCTTCTTCGTGCATGGCCCGCGTCCGGATTTGCACTTCCAACGTGCGCCCATTGTCATCAATCACTGCCGTGTGCAGCGATTGGTAGCCGTTTGGCTTGGGGCGGGCGATGTAGTCGTCAAATTGCTGCGGGATGGGGTGCCACAGGTTATGCACTATCCCTAACACCTGGTAACAGCGGTTCTTATCATGGGTGTCCAGGATGATGCGCACCGCCTGGACGTCATGAATTTCGTCAAAGCTTAGTTCTTTGCGCTCCATTTTGCGATAAATAGAGTAAATATGTTTGGGGCGACCTGTAACAGCAGCGTGCAGACCCGCTTTTTCGATTTCAATTTGAAGCTGGCGAATGGCAGTCTGGACGCTGCGATCGCGCGCCTCTCGTTTTTCTGCCAGATAGCGAACGATTTCCCTGTATGCTTCCGGTTGGAGATAGCGAAAGGAAAGGTCTTCCAGTTCCCACTTGAGCGTCCAGATACCCAGGCGGTTGGCGATGGGCGCGTAAATATTCCTGGCTTCCTGCGCGATCTGTATTTGGTCGGCTTCGGGCATAAAGCTGGTTTTGCGCAAATCTTGCAGGCAGTCAGCCATGCGAATCAACACAATGCGCAGGTCATCTTCTATGATAGTCAGGATGGCGCGGCGGATCAGTTCCAGGTTTCGCTCATTGGCGCTGGTGTTGAGCCGCACGTAAGGGTCGAGTCTGTCCAGACCTATAACCAGCTTGCTGATCTCGCCGCCAAAGCGGCTCTGCAATGTTTTGGGCTGCACCCCTGTATGTGGCAGCAGGCAGTCGTGCAGCAGGGCGGCAGAGGTGCTGGCAATGTCAATGCCGATTTGATTGACTGTGCTGGCAACAGAGAGGTCATGCTGCAGGTAAGATTCGCCCGAAACGCGCAGTTCGTCTTTGTGGGCATCGGCGGCAAATTGATACGCTTGCAGAATCTGCTGGCGGGCTTCCATAGGCGCTTGTGCCGGCAGGTGTTTAATCAAGTCATCAATTGTAATCGGTTTGGCTTTGGTCATGCGGCTATTGCGCTGCGGCTGTACATCGAGACCGGCCACAGCCCCGGTATAGGGTCTCAGGGAAAACCGGGTGCCGGGGGGGAGCAGGCCAGAAAAAACCCGGTTTAAACTCTATGAGAATCATGCTGAGACAAAAAAACAGGCGTTTCCGCTGGAGGGAGAACGCCTGCTGTGCTTTGTCGCTGTAATCTGTTTCAACGAACGACTAGGACGTGGTTGGCGAGTCTCCTTCGTCGGCGGCGTCGGTGGGGCGCTGGTTTGCCGGCATTGTGCCGTCTGTCCCCTCTGACGCGCGCCCTTTTCCGCCGCTAAGGACGATACGCTCCTGGATTTGGCTGGAAGCTTCTTGAGCGCGTGAACGGGTTTCTGTCAGAACGGTATTAGCGCGTTCGCGGACGTTGTCGAAACGCTGGCTGCCCGCGCTGCGCCATTCCGCGCTGTGCCCCGCCAGCGTCGAACGTGTTTCTCGCCCCGATTGCGGGGCCAAAATCAGGGCTGTGGCTGCGCCCACCAGCCCGCCGATAACGAAACCAGCCAGGAAGGCGCCAAATTCACCATTGTTTTCACTCATGGTCATTGCTCCTCTAAGCACGTGGCCGTTGGCTTCGCTAAACTCCACCAACGCACAAAAACAGTCGCGGATTTCACAAACAGGCAGGCAACTGGCTAATCAGGAAGATTATGCCGTGGATCGCCCAACAAAACCTTCAGCCCGCGCCGCAGCCCGGCGGCATAGCTGCTGGCCCTCGTAACTGGCTTGACAACGTTTTGGCTGACGAACGTGGTTGTGCCCTTTAGTGTGCCGATGGTCTCATTGGTTTGCTGCAAAATTGGTTTGATTTCAAATTCCAGCATGTTGACCAGTCGGATAATCATGATCAACATGATAATGAAGGCAATGCCAAATAAACACGAACCCAACGCCAGGGCAATAATGACTATATCGCGTAAGGCTTCGATAACGTCCGCGTGCGCTGTGGCTGCCCAAAAAATTCCCCAAATAAAAAGCCCCGTTAACAGCAAGACGCCAATAATACCCAGAGCCACAGGCAGTTTTGCCACCAGCGGTTTTGGGGGGATGTTGCCTGGCATTGGGGCTTGAAACTCACTTTGCATACAAGTTCTCCAACCAAGAGAGTATAGTCGCCTCTAGTAAATTGGGCAAATTACGCCAGGCGGTAACCAGCCATCATGAATCCCTTACGGGGGCGATTCCTCATGTTTGCTCAGCCACCAACTGGCAATCAGGGCAATCCAGGCGCCCAGGCTGGCGCTAAAGAGATAAACAGGTCCCAACTTGAGCAGGTTAATGGACAACAAGTCGCCCAGGAAGTGACCCAATGTGAATCCGATCCAGGCAGCCAGAACGTACAACACAATGCGCCGCGCGGGCCCGCCTAACACCAGATGAAAGCCTGCGCCGTAGATGGTCGCCAACAAAAAGCCTAAAACCACGCCGGCTGCGGTTCCGCTCATGCCTTCTCCAGGTAACTGACGGGCTGGGTGTCCGTCGAAAATTGCATGTCGGCTATCAGTCCGCCGCCCAGGCAAACTTCCCCGTCGTAGAAGACCGCCCCCTGACCGGGGGTGATACCTGGCAGTGGTTCGTCCAGAGTAACGTGCAGCCGTTGGTCATCAAACGTTGTCAGAACGGCTGGCATAGGTCGGGCCTTGTAACGAATTTTGACGGTAGTCGCGTAAGGGAGTGTGGGCATTTTGCCGGCAATCCAGTTAACCTGTCGCACTTCCATTGTTTGCTGCCCAGCCTCTGCCCGCGTGCCCACGATCAAAGCGTTTTGCGCCGCGTCTTTACCCAGCACGAACAACGGTTCAGGCGCGGCAATCCCCAATCCCTTGCGCTGCCCAATGGTATAGAAGGGCAGCCCCGTATGTTGCCCCAACTCCCGCCCGCGCCGATCCAGAATGGGTCCAGGCGCGGCTAAATGCGGCGCGTGCTCTGTCAAAAAACGGTGGTAATCCCCGTCTCCCAGGAAGCACAGATCCATGCTCTCGCTCTTATGGGCGACAGGCAGCAAGCCCAAGTCTGTGGCTATCTGCCGTACTTCTGGCTTGGTGTATTCGCCCACAGGGAAGAGAACGCGCTCTAACTCTGCCTGGCCCAAGACGTGCAGCACGTAGGATTGGTCTTTAGCCAGGTCTCGACCTGTGAGCAGTTGGTAGCCTGCCGCCGTTTGGCGGATGCGGGCGTAATGACCTGTCGCCAGGAAGTCGGCGTTGAGAGCCAGCGCCCTTTGCAGCAGGTAGGTGAAGCGAATTTCCCGATTACACTCAATGCACGGATTGGGCGTGCGCCCGCGGGCGTGTTCCTCTATGAAGAACTGGACAATGGCGCGGCGGAAATAATCTTTTACGTCCACCACATAAAACGGGATTTGCAGCAGGTCAGCCACGCGGCGAGCGTCTGCCATCTGGTCTGGGGTGCAGCAGCGGTTCAGCGGCGCGTTTGCGCCTATTCCTGGTTCGCTCCACAGTCGCATCATCATGCCGATGACCTGGTACCCTTGCTGCACCAGCAAGGCGGCAGCCACAGAGCTATCCACGCCGCCGCTCATGGCGACGACGACGCGAGTCTGGGAGG
>CAYQYJ010000038.1:11717-13937 GCA_964421605.1 uncultured Ardenticatenaceae bacterium
TTTGCAGAACGTAGGCGACGTCGCTGGCGCTATTTTGGCGACCTACAGTCAGACGCAGCCCGCCTTTGGTCCATTCGTCGGAGAGGCCAATGGCTTGTAGGATGTGGGCGGGTTCGGGGTTGCCCGTGGCGCAGGCAGAGCCGCTGCTGGCGCAAATGCCGGCAACGTCCAGATGAATCAGCAAATCGTTGCCTGTGATGCCGCGAAAGGCAAAGCTGGCGTGATGCGGCAGCCGCTGCGTGGGGTGTCCCGTCAGGCGGCAGTCGGCGGGGAATGCGGACAAAATGCCGGCAATCAACGCATCCCGCAGCCCCAGGCAATGAACCACATCCGCTCTCCGTTGGCTCATTGCCAATTCAAACGCCGCCGCGGCTCCCACGGCAAACGGCACATTCACCGTGCCTGCCCGCCGCCCAGCTTCCTGCCCGCCGCCCGTCAGGGCTGGCTCCAACGCAATGCCTTGACGCACATATAACACCCCCACTCCCTTTGGTCCATAGAACTTATGCGGCGCCAGACTGAGCAGGTCAATGGGCATGGCTGCCATGTCCCAGGTTTGATAGGCGGCAGCTTGAATGGCATCGGTGTGGAACAACACCCCATGCGCGCGGGCAATGGCTCCCGCTTCTAGAATTGGTTGCACGGTGCCAATTTCGTTGTTGGCAGCCATGAGGCTGATAAGAACCGTGTCGGGGCGGATAGCCGCCTCCATTTCCGCCAGGTCTATCAAGCCATATTCATCTACAGGCAGCACCGTCAAATCAAAGTCAAACTGGGCAGCTAACTGCCGGCACGTCGTCAACACCGCCTCATGTTCCACCGTGCTGGTGATCATGTGCTGCCCCCGACCGCTGTGGCGAGCAGCCCACATCACACCGCGGATCGCCAGATTGTCGCTCTCCGAACCGCAACCAGTGAATACAATCTCATTGGGGTGAGCGTTCAGCAGTTCCGCCAACGTGCGCCGCGCCTGTTCCAGACCGCGCGCAGCGGCGCGCCCCTGCGCATGGAGCGACGATGGGTTGCCGTAAAACGACGTCCAGTACGGCAGCATGGCTTCTAAAACCTGGGGCGCCAGGGGCGTAGTGGCGCTGTGATCGAGGTAGATAGGGGGCTGATTCATACCATTCTCTCGTAGCGCGGGCATCCTGCCCGCAGTTTTATATCAGGTCACACCGCTCAACCGCTGGCGGCAGGAAACTTGAGCAGAAAGGTTGTGCCTTTGCCTTCTTTACTGGTGACGGTGATGCTGCCGCCATGTTTTTCCACCCCTTCCTTGACCATGTAGAGGCCGAGGCCCGTGCCGGCAATCCCCCGCTCCACAGCCGTCGCCGTGCGATAGAAACGCTTATACAAATTGGGCATAGCCTGGGCCGGAATGCCAATGCCATCATCTGAAACCCGCACCGTGATCTCCTGCGGCGTGGCTTGCGCATTGACGCGCACTGCTCCAGAAAAAGTGAACTTAATAGCGTTTTCCACCAGGTTCTTAAAAATTATGTACAGAGTCTCTTCATTGCCCACAATCAGCGGCAAATTGGGCTGGATACGCTGGCTGAACAACAACCCCTTCTCCGTAGCCCGATCCGCCAGCGGCGGCAGTAGTTCATCAAACAGCTTGTTCAAATTGACCATCTCTGAACTACGCTGAATTTCCCGCGCTTCCAGTTTGGCTAATTGCAGCATCTGGCGCACCATCCGCTGCAAGCGGTCGCTTTCGCGCTCAATCACGCCCAGAAAACGATCCGCTTTAGCCTTATCGTCGCTGGCTTTGCCTTCGCGCAGCAGGCGCGCATACATCAAAATTGTCGCCAGCGGCGTGCGTAGTTCGTGCACGATGTTGTGGAAGAAGTCATCTCGCATCCGCTCCACTTCGCGGATCTGGCGCAGGTCGCTAAAGACAAAAATCGCCTCCTTAATCTGCTCCTCCTCATCCTCAATCACCGCGCCGCTTACCAGAACAGGCACATACTCTTCCTCCCCCTGGTAAATATCACAGGCCAGTTGCGGATATGCCTCCTCTTTCCGTAGCACACGCTCCATAAACTCCCCAAAACTCCCCGCGCGTGTGCGCACCACTTTGCGCGTTTCCTGGCCCACCAATTCGGTGGCGGACAGGCGCATCAGGCTGGACAGGGCATCATTGACAATGGTGATCCATCCTTCGGGATTCATCACCAGAATGCCCTCCGACATGCTGGCGAACATCGTTTCAATTCG
>CAYQYJ010000038.1:14037-18056 GCA_964421605.1 uncultured Ardenticatenaceae bacterium
CCCATTAAGGCGCTGACGAAGACAATATCCTGCGTCACCGGATCCACCAGGCCCACCGAGATGGAATGGACGTTGAGCGTGCGCCGCACGGAGTCGCTTAGCTGCTGGTAGATATTTTCCAGACTGAGCTTGGCCGAAAAAGCGTGGCTGATTTCGGAAACTACCGTAAACTCAATTTCCTGCTGGTCGGAGCGATGGCGCAGATAAGCGCGATCCAGAAAAGAGGTGATGTGCATGCCCAA
This sequence comes from uncultured Ardenticatenaceae bacterium, assembly GCA_964421605.1. Classification (GTDB taxonomy): domain Bacteria; phylum Chloroflexota; class Anaerolineae; order Promineifilales; family Promineifilaceae; genus JAGVTM01. The sequence goes on from CAYQYJ010000038.1 coordinate 14,280, forward strand.
TTTCTGTAAGCTGTCTATGTTGAGCGGGCAATCCGGTTGGGGGTCAATCAGACACAGCGCCCCAGGCGGGGTGATGTCCCGCACGCCGTTGGGGTAGGGCAGAGGGGTTGCCAGTACGCCATTTTTAGGCAGGTGCCACAATTCGCTTTGAATTTGCTCGCGGGCGCTGGTATTGAACTTCTCCCAATAAACAACCCGGCCATCCTGAATTAATTGGTCCAGGGTAATGGCTGCGTTTTCCCAACGGGTCTGCTGTATCGTGCCGTCTGGCTGGCAAATCCACACGTCATAAAGCTGCTGCAGGCGGTTGCTGACGGCCACCACTGTCTGGGTTTGCGTATAGATGGCTACTTCCACCGCCACCGCCGCGCAGACGCCGTGCGCATCCAGAATGTGGATTAACTCCTGCGTCAATTTTTCCCATAGAGGTTGTACGCCAGACGGAGCGCGTATCGCAGTTTTCTTGTTCATGGTAGGCAATTATCATCTTCTCTCCCTGGTTTAGCAAACCTTATCTGCCCTTATTCATTGCTTTTCACATGCGCCTGTTAGCTCTTTTCTACCAGACGCGCATTAAGGTGCGCACTGTTTCTGGGGATGTGGGGACAGATTACAAAAGTCTGTCAGACTTTTGTAATCTGATCTGTCAACGAAAGGCTGGCGCACCGCTGTCATAGACTGTCTTGCCTGAACAGGATACACTACTACATTATGGTATTGGTATACAGTTGCGCCCTCCGCGCCCTCCGCATCCCGCGTAAGCGGATTGCCGCGTGAGATTGTTCTCGAAGGAGTGTCGGGCAAGGATGCCCAACCTACGTTATTTTCGAAGGAGGGGTACAGTGGGCGCTTCTGACCACTGACCACTCGCCACTGATCACTATTCAAAGGAGTTACCATGAGCATAATTGTTGCTGTACACGGTCGCGAGGTATTGGACTCGCGTGGCAATCCAACTGTGGAGGTGGAAATCGGCTTGAGCGATGGGGCTATGGGGCGCGCCATTGTGCCTTCAGGCGCTTCGACAGGTATGCACGAAGCCTGGGAAAAGCGGGACGCCGATGCAGATCGTTACATGGGCAAGGGGGTGCTCCAGGCTGTTGCCGCGGTTAACAACGAGATAGCCGAAGCGATTTTGGGGTTTGATGCCACTGAGCAAGTTGCCATTGATCAGACGATGATTGAGCTGGATGGCACAGAAAACAAGAGTCGCCTGGGGGCTAACGCCATCCTGGGCGTTTCGTTAGCGACAGCCCACGCGGCTGCCCAAAGCGTGGAACTGCCGTTGTATCGTTATTTAGGCGGTACGTCGGCGCGCACGTTGCCCGTGCCTATGCTAAACATCATGAATGGCGGCAAGCACGCGGCTGGCGCTACAGATTTACAGGAGTTTATGGTCATGCCTGTGGGTGCAGATACCTTTGGTGAAGGTCTGCGCTGGGCGGTAGAGATTTATCACAATCTGAAGAAGGTGCTGAGCCGCCGCGGTTACCATACGACCGTTGGTGATGAGGGCGGTTTTGCGCCGCGCGTGTCAGCCAATAAAGAGGCGTTTGACCTGATTATGGAAGCTATTGAAAAGGCTGGTTACCATCCTGGGGATCAGATCATGCTGGCGATGGATCCGGCAGCCAGCGAGATTTACGAAGATGGCTTATACCATTTGAAAACAGAGGGCAAGACGCTCACAGGCGCGGAATTTGTGGATTTATATGCGGAGTGGGTGAATCAATATCCCATTATTTCCATCGAAGACGGTCTACACGAGGATGATTGGGATAGCTGGACTTTAATGATGGAAAAGATGGGGGATCGCATCCAGATTGTGGGCGATGACCTGTTAGTGACTAATATCAAACGCATTCAGATGGGTTTTGACCGCAAGGCGGCCAACAGTCTGCTGTGTAAAGTGAATCAAATTGGCACGTTGACGGAGGCGATAGCGGCGGTAGACATGGTGCAGCGACGCGGCTGGACAGCGGTAGTGTCCCATCGCAGCGGCGAATCGGAAGACGCCACCATCGCCGACCTGGCGGTAGCGCTGAACGCGGGTCAAATTAAAACGGGCGCGCCCGCGCGCACCGATCGCGTCGCCAAGTATAACCAACTGCTACGAATTGAAGATGAACTAGGGGACACGGCTGTTTACCCTGGGATGAAAGCGTTCACCAATTTGCGCCGCTAGCCGCTAAAGGATACTCTGCAAGACACTGGGTTTCTCGCAGAAACCCAGTGTCTTGTTAGTTAAAAATGGATGCGCCGTGGGGCTGCTGTTGGCTGACGCGGATGGTGGAGAGGGAGACCAGGTGAAAAATCTGGCGCAGTTCGGCGTGGGAAATGCCGGCAATCAAAATATCCGGAAACCCAATCGTGTCTGCTAACCGCTGCAATTCCCGCGCCGCAATGCCGCCTGTGCGAAAACCCACGTAAGCCAGCGTATACATCTCATGCTTGAGCAACTCCTGGGCGGCGCGGCGCACGGCGGCAGCCGTCTGCCTGGAAGCATTGTCTTCACCGTCTGAGTAAACAATGATGATACAGCGTACCATCACTCCACTCTGACGCAGCGTTTGCGCGTACATCACCATGTTGGTCATGCCGGCTGCTACGGCATCATACAAAGCGGTGGTGCCGTTGGGCGTGTAGACGTGGTGGCTTAAGGGCGGCGCGTCCCGCAGGTTGAGGTAGCCATGATAGAGCGTGACCGTATCGTCAAATAAGACGGTGCTGACCAGGATGTCGTCAGCCGAGGTAGAACCGGCCATGGCTGCCAGGTAATCATGATTGTAGGCGTGGATAAGGTCGGCGGCGTGGGGGCCCATGGAGCCGCTCATATCAATAATGTTCATGGCTAACGTGACTTCGTTCGTCGCCAGTTGGCTCAAACCAACGCCGACCGCGCCCGTCATCGTGGGGCCATTCAGGTTAGCGATTACCAGATCCATGGTGTGGCTGGTCAGCCCGTCCCGTTGGGCGGATTGGAACAAGTCATCAAAGTTGCCTAGCCCGTTTTGGTTCATGAGGTTCTCCGTCATGTAGGACAATTCGCCGAATTGTCTTGGTTTAGGGTGGACAATTTAGCAAATTGTCCTACGATTGCGCAGCCGGCAGGAAAGGCAGCGGCGCTGTGCTGTCAATAAAGTTGACGCCCATCCGCGCAAATTCGGCAAAGCGGGCCAGGGCAATGGCGTGGAAATCTATGTCTGGGTGCAGCACGGGGGAGGTGCAATCGCGTAAGAAGTAGATTTTGCGCAAGGTTTCGGGATCGCTGCCGAAATCTTCGACAAGGTCCTCGACCGTTTCCAACACGCAGTGACTTTCGGCTTCGCCCGCGATGACAATGGCGTCTGCCTCGGCCAGGGTGTCCAGGAACGCCTTGTTCTTGCCGCCCAATGGGTGGTCAGGTACGGGCACTTCAGGCTGGATAATGGAGTAATGTTCGGTGAGGGGAATGCTGCCTTTGGTGAGCCAGGCTGGCTGGCTCTTACGCGCCAGCGAATGCCAGAAAATAGCCGACCACAGTTCCTGATCCAGCATGTTGCCCACGCTGCCAATCATCACGTGGTAGGGCCATATGGTCAGTTGTTTCTTAGCCTGTTTTTCCAACTGTTTGACGTAATGAGTTGAAGCAGCCGGGGCAATGAGCGGACGCCATTTGCCCTGTTTGATATCCTCCCAGGTGATGAGGGTGAAAGGTGCGGGATGGTTTCCGGCGGCGTCTGCCCACCAGGCCGGGTGGAAAATCTGGAAGGGCAGGTGGGAGTCGAGGGAGCAGGT
>CAYQYJ010000039.1:0-17963 GCA_964421605.1 uncultured Ardenticatenaceae bacterium
GGCAAGGCGGCAATGGCGGCGGGAATGTTTGGGGCTGCTGCCGGCAATGCCGGCATCTTTGCCGCGCTATCCGCCTGGCGCTGAGCCTGCATATGGGCGCGCAACGAAAGAAGTTTCTGGTTAGCCGCCAGCAACGCGGACGACAAAGAAGACGTTTGTTCCGCCATGACGTAGCACAAACTTTTACTGCCCGCCACGATGCGAACGCATCTTGACAACGCCAGCAGCCTGTGCTATTCTCCTGGTTGGTTTTGACCACATAGGAGGTATATAGAAACACCTCCCCCCTCCCCAACAAAGGGGCCTCGCGCTAAAAGTGTTGGCGCACCAAATGGTTAGCGAGTTATGTGGTTGTGGGAACGGAAATATAAAGCAAGCAGAGTCAGTGTTGGCGCACTGACTTTTTGCTTTTTAGGCAGCCTGAACCGCCAACCCCTGCTGGTGATCTTTCGTTCTCACCACCAGGGGTTGGTGGTACAACCTGTTCGGAACTCTATTTTGACATTTTGTGGGCACTGTGTTATCCTTTTAGAAAGGAAGCGGGGTACAAAACCCCCTACCCCAATGAAGGGGCCTTTATCAGAAAAAGAGGGTGCTGCCAACACGCTCTCTTTTCAGTCAGCTAGAAGTGATGCAAGCAATTACGAAGCCAGGTACTACCAATACCTGGCTTTTTGCTTTTTGCGGACAAGGCGCAAAGCGCGCGCTGATCCATGAAAAGACAGCAAACCGAAAAGCAGCGCGAACTCAGGCGCGTCGCGCAAGGCTGTCCAATTCTTGGGCTGAAGTTGTAGATGAGGTTGAGCTTTTGGCTGAACCATCGCCATATATCCTGAACCATTGGCGATGGAATTGGAGAATACTTGACCAAAACTCAAAACTTGGTCATAATTCAGTTCACATCGCCAGCCCCATGCGTAACGGCACTCCGCCAAAAGTAACGTTACCAGGGGCTTTTTCTTTGTCTGTAGGACAAATGCCCTAAAATCTAGCGAATTATACAGAATCCCCGCTTTCTCGCAACCATTATTCTATACCTCTTTCACCTTCAAGCGTTTATTCCCCCCTGTTCCCCTGACTTCGTTGCAGTGTTTTTTGTCCCATAATTCTAATTTGAGTGAATTTAGAGGTAGTGACTATGCGAAATAGTTTCAGTCTCATACTCTGCCCGGCCATTAAAGCCAAACCCTGTAGGGGCGCCGAAGAGAAAGGAAGCCGCATAAAACTCGCTGCTATCTGGTTTGTCAAAGCTGGCCACCGCTAACATTACCCCCTACTCTGGTTCTAACCGCTCCCCCCGCACAGATAGAACCACCATGCTATGTGCGCCAGTAAGGGTCAGGTATCCTTGTTGCAGCAAAATATCAATCTGGAATAACACATCTTTCCGCCTGTATCCACGCAGTTGCCCATATTCAGGATAACCCGTATCCTGCCACGACCCGGCCGCCGCCAACATTTGCGCCAGCCCCGTGCGCGAGAACTGAGCCGGATGCTGCCGTACTGCGACCAGGATGATTTCCTGTACCGTGGAAAGTTTGGGCCGGATCAAAATGGAACCTCATCTGGTCCTGTAGCCCCTGTGATTTGTTTATACCACCCCGTCAACCAGGACATAGCGGCATCAAACTGGCTGGCGGGGAGTTGTTTATAACTGGTAATAGCAAACTGCCGGTAAAGCTGGCCATAGACCGAGCCATATTCGTTGCGCTTGCTGCGTTTGCCTAACTCCATCGCCACTATCTTCACCGCCTGGCTGATTTGCATAGCCTGGTCAGGGGTAACATGTTGGTGGGGAACGCTCAAAGCGGATTCGACAACTTCCAGGCGCTTTTCGTAAGCATCAAGCCGTGAGGCGTGCTCGCCCATTTGCGCCTCCAGCAAGAGCTGCTGGCGGGCCATTTGCATAATGGCGGTGGCCATTTTGTAAGCCTGCGCCGCCGGGGAGTCGCTGGACAACAGGTCATCGAAAGCTGGCTCAGCCGTCAGGCGACCTTCGCGGAAAGCTTCGGACAAGACCTTATAGCATTCGCGCTGATAGCGCAACACCCGCTCCTTTAATTCTGACTTGACGCGATCGGCGCTAATGCCAAAAAGAAAACCGCTAACGTAATCTAGCGGCAGGCACTGCATTTCACGTGTCACCAGGCGCTCCCCTTCCCTGGCAGTAATGGCAACGCTTTGCATTTCCGCGCCAAGTACCCCATCACGGTTGATGCGTCGGCGCTGTCCGGCCCAATCTACGCCGAGTAAATCACAAATGGGGCGCACAGGTACGTAGATTACCCCACCTGCGGCGCGAACAGCCACGATTTCGTCGCCATAAAACTCCACTGCCTTTTGTTCCAGTGGCACAATAGCGCTTGTCTCAGCCATCTGTATTCTCCTTCGTAAATGGTAGGTCAATTTTCCAAAATCGCCCGCCCGATTTTGGAAAATCGGGCTACAACGAGCCGCGCAAACCAACAGTTTGCGCTACGAATTTTCATCCATGATGGCGCGCCGCGGCGCATGGTGTCTCCTTCGAAATAGAACTGGCGCTCAGCATAAGCCCCCTGTTACCAGAGGGCTGCCAATTCTGATGCTTCTCATTATCCAATGCGGTGAAGTGTGGACGTTACGTCCACACTTCACAGTGTGGGATACTTTGGTAGTCACCCTACAGGAGAAACACACTTTCCCCATGTTTTGCGTAATCGAAATACCATTCGTAGGGCATGACACCTATGGGAACTGTATTGCGGCCCAGCATCATTCAGGCGGTTTTAATTTTTTGCGCACAACAACTTCTTCTACTTCGGGGCGCTCTCCCTCTGTCAAGGCCTGTAATCCGCGGTAAAAGCAGTAGCGCTGTAAATCTTGCTGCGTCATCCTCAATTCAGTTGCCCACGTGCGCACCTGTTCCACGATATCCAGCGGCAAACGAGTGGTCAACTGATAGTATTCGCCGTGCATAGCGCTGCTGCCTGTTCCCGTAGCTTTGTAAGCATCCCGCCGCGAAATATCTAGCGACTGGTCGAACTGAATTTTCTTGCCGCGCCGCGCCGTCGGCTTCGTGGGCTTCTGCGGCTCAACACCAGCAAAGGGGTCATCAAATGACATGATCGATTATCCTTGGGCATAAATGCGGTCTACTAAATCTTGATAAGCTAAGGCGGCCGGCGAATCTGGCATGTACTCTAGAATGGTCTTTCCCCCACTGGCTGGGGCTTCGGCCACCCGAACCGTATTGGGAATAGCTTCGGCTATCACCTGCTTGCCATAAACCCGCGTTAACTGGCTCATCATCCCTTTCGTCAGGTTATGCTGCGTGTTGACGAACGTAGGCACGATGTAGGCAATAGTAATATCAATGCCGGCAGCCTGGTCCTGCAAAATGTCATTAGTGTGCCGGCCTGTGGCGCTGGCGCCATGAAAATCCACCTTCACCGGCACAATAGCGTAATCGGCAAACTGGTGTACGGCTTGCTGGAATAGATCGAGTGTAGGCGGACAATCCACAATGATGTAAGCAAACGCCTGCTTGGCCAATCCCAACTTTTCGTCCAGAATATCTACCAGATGCCGCTCGTTCCCGGAACGTCGGCTGCGCATGGAGCGAGCCGCCGCCAGCGCGAACTCCGTCAAAATATCTTCTTTGGCTTCGCTCAATTTATCGCTGGCGGGCAAAACGTAGAGATTAGGGCGTGCCGGCCCCCCGCTGCGACTGCGGTCAGCCGCCATTACGTTAGCCCGCAGCGCCTCTATACCGCCTTCGCTTAACAAAACATAACTGACGCAGCGACCGCCGGGATCCAAACCCAGACCTCGCGCCGTGTCGCCTTGAGGGTCCATATCAATGAGCAGCACATTTCCCCCACCATCCTCATGCAAGCGGTGCGCCAACCCTACAGCAAGTGTAACCGCTGTTGTCGTTTTGCCTACCCCCCCTTTGCGATTTTCAACTGTATAAACTTTTGCCGGCATTCTCCATTTCTCCAAATCGTGTACCAATGTGTACCATATAATGCACCAGTGTGTACCATTATACACAATGGTATACCAAAATCAAGACGCCCGCTATTTTCCCTAAAATCAGCGCCGCGGCAAGGCAAACTTTCCCGCAGCGAGGCTCTCAACGCGGCTGGCAGCGCGCTGTATAGCGCGAGAGCTCAGTAGGGTAGGGGGAGCCGGCAGCCAGTTACGCCCAGAACGGCAAATAAAACGCTTCGCATAGTGTGCACGACCCAATAAGTGACACCCCCACATACTTCATGTCGCTTCCTTTGCCAGGCTGCCATCTCAATCAACCCAACCCGCCAGAAACCTGTTACACCTCAGGAAAGAGTGGTCAGTGGGGAGTGGTCTGTGTCCTGGTCTGAGGTGGGTTATCATCGGCTGCTGTCTCCAGGATGGGCTGGGCGTCGGGCAGTTCGTCTTCTACGTAACGCACGCGCGGCGAGAGCAGGGCCGCGATCGTGATTAAAATGACGACCAGGCCCAATACCATGAACAGCAGACCAATGCCGCGGCCCGCGCCGACGCCAATGACGCGCCCCACGCTCTGGCTGAGCGGCCCGTCAGCGACCAGCAGCGGTTCAAAGACGTAATCAGCCAGCGGCCCGGCAGCCAGCGAGGCCAGGGGGAGCACAGCCGTCGTCGCCGCATTTTTGAGGGCGAAAACGCGCCCCTGAATGTCCGGGCTGACTTTGCTTTGCCAGATGGCTTCATCAGAGCCGGCAATGATGGGTACGGTGAGCAGCGCCAGAAACATGGCGACAGTGATCAGGGTCGCCTGGGGACGCAAGCCAATGAGTAGCAGTCCGGCGCCCATCAGGAAGCCTGGCCCCAACACGCCATACACGCGCCGTTTGGGGCCGCCCAGGGCGCTCATCAAGCCGCCGCCAACGAGCATACCCAGGCTGCCCACAGACATGATGCGCCCCAATGTGGTTTCAGAAGCAAATTCCAACACCAGGGGAATAAACAACACCTGAGCCATGCCGTAAATAAGGCCAATCAGGCTCATGAACAGCAGCAGTCCCATCAGGCCAGGACGCTGGCGGATGTAGCGCCAGCCGGCGGCGGCTTCACGCCACAAAGAGCGCTCCCCTGGTTCGGCCATGGATATGCCGGCGGTTGGCGCGGCGGTCAGATGGGGGAGGCGGATGAGCGCCAGGGTGAGAACGGCGAAAAGAAACGTCGCGAAATCTACGAGAATGACGCCCTGAAGCTGAATCAATGGCAGCAGCGCCCCGGCCAACACGGGGGAGGCGATTTCGCCAACGCCGCGACCAAGCTGCACCAGGCCATTGGCTCGCCCAAGCTGTTCTTTGGGCACGAGCCGGGCAATTACCGAGGCATAGGCGGGCCATTGGATAGAGCGAAAGGCGGCGTTGGCCGCTACGGAAACGTAAATGTGCCAGATTTCCAGCCGTCCGGCCCAAAAGAGGAGGGCAATGAACAGGGTGCTCAAGGCAGCGCCGGAGTCGCTGATAATCATCGCCAGCCGCTTGTCCCAGCGATCTACCAGCGACCCGGCCAGGGGGGACATGACGACAATGCCCACATAGAAAAACAAGGTCACCAACGCCAGTTGCGTCGCGGAGCCTGTGCCCTGGTAAACCCAGACGCTCAAGGCGAAACTGGTCAGCCCGGAGCCTATCAGGGAAATTAACTGACCGCCCCAGATAACAAAAAACCATTTCGTAGTTGGCTGCGTCGTTTTCACACTCATGGTTCTTGCCTCCCAACAGATCTTAATCCGCTTTTTCTAACGCCTCGCGGAAGCAGATGCCCAGGATGCGGGCGTTTTCCCGATTTTCGATCATGCTGTTATGGTTGCCAGGAACGGTAACTACATTGAACGGGCCGGTCATGAAGGCCCCCCAGCCCAGGTCTTCTAGTTCGGCGGCGGGATGGTCAGCCGCGCGGAAGAGGGTAACCGGCCCATCGTAAGGACGAATCTGGTAGCTGCATTCAGCCCGCATATTGGCTTCATAAACACGCAGATAGGTGCGCATGTACTCCAGGTTGACGTCAGGAGGAACGGCATCCAGGGCTTTGGCCTGTTGCAGCAGGTGTTCTAGCTGCGCCTGTGGTTCCAGGTGTTCCAGATTTTCTATGGAAATGTCATAACCGCCGCCTTTGAGGGTAGCGACAAAGAAGCTGACTTCGTTGTCAATGGCGTAGGCGTTCAGGTCTGCCGGCATTTCCTCTTTCTGGCTAGAGGTATCTAACAAAGCCAGCAGCTTCACCTGCTCCCCTTGCGCCCGCAACTGCTGAGCCATAGCATGGGCTACCAGCCCCCCTGAACACCAACCGCCTAGAAGATAAGGGCCGCGTGGTTGAATCTGCTGCATAGCCTGAATGTAGCGCGCCGCCAGCGCATCCATATGGTCAGGCATTTGCTCCTGACCACCTAGCCCGACCGCTTCAATGCCATAAAACGGGCGATCGGGTAGGTTATGCCCACCTTTGCCCACATATTGAGCCATTTCATAGTAGCAGAGAACGTTACCGCCCGCCGGGTGGACGCAAAAAACGGGGCGCTTATGTCCCTCCGGCTGGATCGCCACGACTGGCCCGCCGGCGTCCTGGCGCTGCTGGCGAATGAGGGTAGCCATCTCGGCTATGGTCGGCCCCTGGAATAGGGCGGAGAGAGGCAATTGGACGTTCAGTTTTTGCTGCACCTGGGACACCAGGCGGGCAGCCAGCAGGGAGTGCCCCCCTATTTCAAAGAAGTTATCTTTGACGCCCAGGCGGCGACCGGCGAGTACGTTTTCCCAGATTTGCACAAGCTGGAGTTCGGTCATATTGCGCGGCGGCACATAAGAGGAGGGCAGGTCTTCCTGATGGGCTTCGGGATCGGGCAAGGCGCGCCGGTTGATTTTGCCGTTGGGCGTCAATGGCAGCACGTCTAACAGAACAAACGCTGCCGGCATCATATACTCAGGCAGTCTGTCTTTAAGAAAGGCGCGCAGCGCTGGCGTCAAGGCCTGCACAGCCGCGGTGCGCGTGGGGTTGTTGGCATATTGACGCCAGGGACGCGCCGGCTGGCGGCTAAAGGGAATGGGAGTGCGGGCGCCTGTTTTGCTCAGTACCACCTGATATGCGCCATCGGTGTGGGCATCTCGCCCGTCTGGATCGCCATCCCAGGTAACCAGCGCCGCATAGGGTAGATTATCAGACAGACGCCAGAACGCTGCCGGGTGCACGCCTGTAGGTTGGGCGGCGGCCAGCCGTGCCTGGTAAGCAGCCGCCGGCTCGTCAGGCTCCGCCTGTTTCACCCATTCCCAGGCGAGCCTTTCGGCGTGTAGACGCGCGTTGGGCACGCGGCTGATTAAGACGCTGTCGGGCTGCTGCGTGCGCAGCAGGTGTCCCAGGCTGTCCAGGGTCAGCGATTGGGCCTGCCAGTCCAGTTCCAGGTCGGGCAGCGGCGCGGGCGCTGCCGTTTCCGCCGGCTCTGTTCCCACGCGCAGGATGACGTCATAGCGGAACCGGGTCAGCTCGTTGTCTATCGCGCCTTGTTTTAGGTGAATTTCGGCAGCGGTGATGCCGGGCGTATGCTGGCCTACGCTGACCAAAGCAGTAAAAAAGGCGGGATCGACCAGCAGTTCATTTTCTTGCGCCTGACTCGCCCGTGCTCTCTGCTCAATTTGCGCCTTTGTGGTTCCTGGTTCTGCCTGAAACAAGGCCACAGATAGGTGGAAAGTTTCCAGCAGCGCCAGGTTGCGCACATCTCCCACAAAGATAGCGCCGCCCGGTCGCAGCAGGCGGGCGGCTTCCGTTAAGACGTGGCGTAAGTAATCAATAGACGGGAAATATTGCACCACCGAGTTGAGAATCACCAGGTCGAAATGCCGGGCGGGCAGGCCGCGCAGGTCGCCTGCTTCTCGCTGCTCCACTGTCACGCCCGGTATGGGCCGCGCTGCCAGGCGACGCCGGATGTCATCCAGCGGTTCCGGCACGAAATCAGCGCCATGGTATTGCGCCACCTGGGGGGCTATCTGGAAGAGGAGCATACCATTGCCGCAACCTAATTCCAGCACGCGCGCCTGCGGCCACGCCAGGGAACGAATGCGCGAAACTGTTTGCGCCAGCCACTCTTCCATCTCGTGGTGGGGAATGGGTTGGTGGGTATAACTACTGTTCCAACCGCTGGCTTCGAAGGGGGAAAGCGTCTGCAGCCGCTGGGGATCGTACACTTCGTCCCACACATTCCGCCAGTTGGACACCTGTTCTTGCACCAGGCGGCCATCCTGACTGGTCAAGTCGGGCAGAATATAGGCCACGAGTTTCTGGTCGCCATAGGCGTCAGGGCGAGCCAGCACGACAGCTTCTTGTACCTGTTCATGCTGGCGCAGCGTGGTTTCAATTTCGCCTAACTCAATACGAAAACCACGCACTTTCACTTGATGGTCAATGCGACCAATGAATTCCACCAAACCGTCAGGTAGATAGCGCACCAGGTCGCCTGTTTTGTAAAGACGGTTGCCTGACGGCGCTGCCCCAGGCTCTGCCGTAAACGGGTCTTGCACAAAAGCAGCGGCGGTACGTTCCGGGTCATGCAAGTAGCCGCGCCCCACGCCAATGCCGGCAATGCACAACTCGCCGCGCACGCCCTGGGGCACTGGCGCCAGATGTTGGTCCACCACGTAGGCGCGCATGTTCATGATAGGCCGCCCAATTGGCATGTGGATAACGTGAGCGGGCGGCGGCTGGTAGATAGGGTAGTGCGTGACGTCGTCAGAGCATTCGGTGGGGCCATAGGCGTTCAGCAGCGGGATTTGTGGATAGGTGGCAAACCAGTCGCGGCACAGCGCGGGGGACAGCGCTTCGCCTGTAGGGATCATCCAGCGCAGGGCGGAGAGGGGCTGGCGATCTTCTCTGGCTGCCTCTTCCAAAACCAGGCGTATCATGGAAGGAACGGCTTCCCAGATCGTCACCCGATCCTGAGCAATCTGCCGCGGCAGCGCCGAGGGATCGTGGGTAACTTCATCGGGATAAATGACGACCTGCCCGCCAACCAACGCCGCCGCCAGGAACTGCCAGACGGAAATGTCAAAACATTGGGAGGCTGTCTGGGCGATAATGTCCGCTGCGGTTAACTGCAAATCCCGAATCTTGGCGTACAGATGATTGATCATGCCCACCTGTTCCACCATAGCCCCCTTGGGGGTTCCTGTCGAGCCGGACGTATAGATGACGTAAGCCAGATCGCGCGGTTGGCTGCGCCGCGGCGGGTTGGCGGCATCGGCATAAGCCGTGGCGGCGACGGGGTCGCCGGGCGCGACGGGGTCGCCGAGCAGCGTTTCCAACGGCAGCACGCGCGGCTGCGCTGCCGGCGACAGATGGGCCAGGGCGGCGGTAAGCTGCGGCTGCAAGGCGCGGCTGACGAGAACGAGGGGACTGCCGCTCTGGCGCAAAACTTGAGCCAGCCGTTGGGGGGGATGCAGCGGGTCCAGCGGCAGGTAAGCGCCGCCGGCTTTGAAAACGCCAATGATGGCTGCCAGGAAGTGAGCGCTGCGTTCACTAAACAAGGCAATAACGCTGTCTAGGCCTACGTTCTGAGCAATCAGGGCCGCCGCCAGGCTGTTGCTTTGGGCGTTAAGTTGGCGATAGGTTATTTTTTCTTCCTGGTAGATGGCTGCCGTAGCCGTGGGTGTTTGTTCAACCTGGCGCTCAAATAATTCAGCAAAAGTCTGGTCGTGAGGAAAAGGCGCTGTTGTCTGATTCCAATCCAACAGCAGTTGGCGCTGCTCTGCCGCTGTGAGCAGGGGCAGGCGGCTGATGGGCAGATCGGGTTGGGCAATGGCGGCGGTTAGCAGTTGTTCCAAGTGGCCTAGAAGGCGGGACATGGCGCCGGCAGCGAACAAGTCCGTATTGTATTCTATGGATAGCGACGGGCCTGCCGGCATTTCCACCAGCGTCAACTCCATGTCAAATTTAGCTGTGCCTGTATGCACCAGGATGGGTTCGCTCTGCAAGCCGCCCATTTGTAACTGCGCCAGCGGCAGGTTACGCAGGGAAAACATGGCTTGAAAGACAGGCGGACGGCTGAGGTCGCGTTTGGGCTGCAACGCTTCCACCACCTTCTCAAACGGGATGTCCTGGTGGGCGTAGGCGTCCAGCGCGGTCTCGCGCACCTGGCCCAAAAAGCTGCGAAAGGTGGGGTCGCCGTTCAAGTCGGCGCGCAGCACCAGGGTGTTGACAAAAAAGCCAATCAGGGGTTCCACTTCCGCTGGCGAGCGGTTGGCAATGTCTGTACCCACCACCAGATCGGTCTGTCCCGTGTAGCGGTGCAGCAAAACCTTGAAGGCAGCCAGCAGGGTCATAAACTGGGTAACGCCTTCCTGCCGGCTGAACTGCTCCACGGCGGACAGTAAGGATGCCGGCAAAACGCGCGATTCAATAGCCCCGTTAAACGTTTGCATAGGCTGTCGCGGGTAGTCGGTGTCCATCTCCAACACAGGCAGTTCGCCGCCTAACTGCTGCCGCCAGTAAGCAAGCTGGCGGGACAGCGCCTCGCCGGCTAGCCACTGCTGCTGCCAGGCGGCATAATCGGCGTACTGCACGGGCAGTTCTGGCAGCGGCGAGGGTTGTCCCTGGGAAAACGCCTCATATAACGCCGCCATTTCGCGCAGCAGCACGCCCACCGACCAGCCGTCAGCCACAATGTGATGAAGGGTCAAGAGGAAGATATGCTCCTCCGCGCCCAGTCGCAGCAGACGCGCCCGCAGCGGCAGATCTCGGTCCAGGCGGAATGGGCGGCGGGCTTCCTGGTGCGCCTGCGTCGCCGCCTCTTCTGGGCGTACGGATGCCGGCAAGGTCATCAAATCCGTCACAGGAATAGACAGAAGCGGCGGCGATTGGATCTGCTGCCTGGGCTGGCCCTGGACAGAGACAAAAATGGTGCGCAGCGCCTCGTGGCGACGCACAATCTCATTCATGGTCTGTTCCAACGCGGCCACATTGAGCGGGCCAGTGAACCGCAAAGCGGCGGGAATGTTGTAAAACGGGCTGTCCGGCTCCATTTGCGCCAGAAACCAGAGGCGCTGCTGGGCAAACGAAAGCGGGAAGGTCTGGTCGCCCGCCTGTCTGGTCAGGCGCGGAATTATGACGGCGTCTACCGTGGGGACAGCAGCCTGCTGCTTTAACTTTTTCAGGAGGATGGTTTGTTGTTCCGGGCTAAGGCCGGCAAAGCGTTTAAGGACGTCGTCCATGGGAAATTCCTTTCGTGAAGATTCGCAGCTAGAACAGGTGGGATTAGCTGCCGGCATTTATGCCGCCGGCATTTATGCTGCCGGCATTTATGCCGCCGCATCTTCCGTATCCAGTAAGCGAGATAGTTCTTCTGGCGACAAATTTTCTACCTCGGCCAGCAGCGCTTCCAGTTCCTGGGCATCAACCTGTTGCAGTTGGGTCTTGGTAATCAGTCCGGCTATATCGGCAACAGTCGCAGCTTCGAAAAAATGGCGCAGGGGAATCTGTACCCCAAAAGCGTCCCGCACGCGGGACATTAACTGGGTAGCCAGGAGGGAATGCCCTCCCATTTCCAGGAAATTATCGTGAATGCCAATGGGAGCAATGCCCAGAAGCTGCTCCCAAATGGCCGCCAGTTCCCGCTCTATCTGGCTGCGCGGCGGCGTGTAGGGCGTGTCCAGGGCGGGGCGTGTGTGGCGAGCTGCCGGCATTCCCGGCGGGGCGAGCGGTCTATCAACCTTGCTTTGGGCGATGCGCGCCGGCAGGTCGCGGGTGGAAACGAGCAGTTGCGGCGGCATGGGGCCCTGACTCAAGCAACGCGCAAACAGAGCCGCGCCCTCGGCTGGGGGAATGCCGGCAGCCAGACTCTCCTGCCAGGCAGCCACGCTCCTGGCAGCCGCGGCGTTTTCTCTGGCGGCCATGCCTACCTCGCGCCACGTGTCCCAATTAAGGGACAGCGTGCGCCGCGCCGGGTGGGTGAACGCGCGGGCATGGGCCAGGGCGTCCAGATAAGCGTTGGCGGCGGCGTAATCTGCCTGCCCCACGCCACCCATTATGGCCGCCAGGGAAGAGAAAAGAACAAAGAAATCAAGCGGCGCGTCGCGAAACAGGGTGTCCAGAACCAGGGCGCCCTGCACTTTGGGGCGCAGCACTTGTTGGACAGCGGCTTTGGTTTTCAACTCCACCAGACCGCCGCCAGGGACGCCTGCGGCATGGATCACCCCCTGAATGGGGCCAAACTGCGCCTCGCCCTGGGCCACCACGGCGCGCATGGCGTCCAGATCGGCGACGTCGGCGGGCAGGATGAGGAGTTCGCCGCCCAGTTTTTCAATGGACAACAGCCGGCGCACAATAGCGCGGCGCAGCATGGCAACGGCGTCATCATCGCGGCTGGCAAGCCAGGCGTCCCACTCATGGCGCGGCGGCAGCGGAGTGCGGCTGGTGAGGATGAGGCGGGCCTGGACGGTGCGCGCCAGGTGTTCGGCCAGGGTCAGACCAATGCCGCCCAGGCCGCCCGTGATAAGGTAGACGCCTTCGCGGCGGAGGAGAGGCGCGGCTGTCTCGGGTAATTGGGCTGGCGCAAATGCCGGCAGCCAGCGATGCCGTCCTCGATAAGCTACGACAGGCTCGGCGGCATCGCTGAGTATTTCCCCGACAAGCTGGGCGACAAGTTGGGCCGTGGTGTTTTCGTCTGGTTGGGTAAAGTCCAGATGCCGGCACACCACCGGCGCAAACTCCTGCCCCACCACGCGGCACAACCCGGACAACATCCCATGAAAAGGCTGCAAACGCTCTGTACCAACCACATCATACGCGCCGCTGGATACGGCCACGATTTTTCCTTCCCCCGGCGATCCAAAGGCCTGACAGAGAAACAACAGGCTATAAAACCCGGCAGCCAGACGCTCCGGCAGCGCTGCCAGATCGTCAGTGGGCGCGTCTGGTGTCAGGTTCCACAAGTGAACCACGCAGGCGGGGCGGTCGCCCTCTTGTGCCAGCGTCGCCAGCAGCCGCTGGTAATCCTCCGCTTCATCAGGGCGCAGCGTAAAATGATGACGATCCAGGCGGACATACTGGAGCGCAGGCGTCGCCACAAACAGTTCCCCACGCTGCCGCAGCGCCTGCGCCAACGCCTGACTCACATCGTCTGCCCTGCTGAAGAGGAGAAAACGGCCCCTATCGCCAGCCGTTTCGCGGGGCGCAATAGATTGTTGCCAGGCAGGCGCATAAAGCCAGCGCGCCGGGTCGGGTTGGTAAATGTCGCCGCCTTTTCCCGCCGCCGCTGTCCCAGCCGATACCCAATGCCGTTCGCGGGCAAAGGGATAGCCCGGCAGCGGCAGTCGCCGCCGCCGCTCTCCCGCGTACAGTTTCTTCCAGGAAATTTCCACGCCCGCCAGCCACATGCGCCCCAACGTCGTGCGTATTTGCGCGATGTCGTCCGCCGTCTCCGCAGCGCCTCGAAGTGAGGCAGCGCCTCGAAGCGAGGCGAGGACAGGCGCTTTTATTTGCTGCTGCGCCAGCGCCCCCGACGAATGTCCCGGGCCTACTTCTAACCAGACAGCGTTATCTGTGTTTGCCAGCGTTTGCACGCCCGCCGCGAACTGCACCGTCTGGCGTACTTGCCTGACCCAATAGGCGGGATCGGTCGCTTCTTCGTCGCGGATCCAGGTTCCGGTCACGTTGGAGATAAACGGTATCTGCGGCTTATGCCAGCGTACGCGGGCGGCGCAGGCGGCAAAGGCGGCCAGCATGGGTTCCATCGTGGGCGAGTGGAAGGCGTGCGAGGTGCGCAGACGGCGGCAGTTGACGCCCGCCGCCGTTAACTGTGCTTCCAGTCTATCTATGGCGGATAGGGGACCAGACAGCACGCACAAATTGGGCGCATTGATGGCAGCCAGAGCTACATCAGATGTCAGGTAGGCAGCGGCATCAGCGGCAGATAAAGCCACGCTCAACATGGCGCCTGCCGGCATTTGCTGCATCAGCCGACCGCGTTCAGCCACCAGCCAGAGCGCATCCTCCAGAGTGAGGACGCCAGACAGACAGGCGGCCACATACTCGCCCACACTATGCCCAATCATCGCCTGCGGCGTAACGTCCCAGGATAGCCATAGTTGGGCCAGGGCATAAGACACCGCAAACAAAGCCGGCTGGGCAATTTCCGTCTGATTAATGGGGTCGTCCCCGGCAGCAAACAGCGGGGCGTAAAGATGCTGGCGCAAATCAAAGCCAAAGATTGGCTGCAACAGGTCGGCGCAGCGGTCTATGGTCTGGCGAAACACAGCTTCTCTGGCATACAATGTCTGCCCCATGCCGCGGTACTGCGCCCCCTGACCAGGGAACATAAAGAAAACAGGGCGATAGCTGCCAGTGACGATACTGCGACGCATTGGGTTGGGCCGCAACGGCTCCTCATCCGTTGGTTCCAGGTCTGCCGCCGCCGACAGCGCATCCTGGGCCAAAAGCATCTGGCGGTGGGGGAAGTGCGCCCGCCCCACTTGCAGCGTATAAGCCACGTCAGCCAGGTTAACCTGGGGATGGGCGCGCAGATAGGCAGCCAGATTGAGCGCCTCGAAGTGAGGCGTGAGCGCCTCGAAGTGAGGCGCCGTCATCTGCGCCAGGGCGGCTTCGGTTTTAGCTGAACAGAGAAGAAGATGGGGACCGGCGGCTGACGCGCCAGCATCTGGCGCGCCGGCATCTGGCGCATCGGGCGCTTCCTGTAAAATAACGTGGGCGTTGGTTCCGCCGATGCCAAATGAACTGACGCCTGCGCGCCGCGGCTGCCCATTGCTGATCCAGGGCTGCGTCTGGGCGCTGACGTAAAAGGGGCTGCCGGCAAACGGGATGGCCGGGTTAGGGGCAGTAAAGTTGACGTTGGTTGGAATCTGGCGATATTGCAGAGCCAGCGTGGTCTTAATCAGGCCGGCAATGCCGGCAGCCGCGTCCAGATGACCAATGTTGCCCTTCACCGCGCCCAAAGCGCAGAAGCCACAGTCCGGGGTGCTTTCTTGAAACACCTGCGTCAGGGCAGCCACTTCAATGGGATCGCCCAGGGCCGTCCCCGTGCCATGCGCCTCTACGTAACTGATGGTACGGGGGTCTACTTCGGCAGCCGCCAGGGCAGCGGCAATCACTTCTGCCTGTCCTTGCTGGCTGGGGGCGGTGTAGCCCACCTTGCGCTGCCCATCGTTGTTAATAGCCGAACCGCGAATAATAGCGCAAACGGAATCGCCATCAGCCAACGCCTCTGATAACCTCTTCAAAACGACGACGCCCACGCCCTCGCCGCCAGTAGTTCCCTGCGCCTGGGCGTCAAAAGGACGGCAGTGACCATCGGGGGAGGCGATGCCTTCGGGTGTGTAGAGATAACCCACCTTTTGCGGCACGGCGACAGAGACGCCGCCAGTCAGGGCCATATCGCATTCGTGCATCAGGAGCGCCTGGCAGCCTAGATGCACAGCGACCAACGAAGTGGAACAAGCCGTCTGTACAGCCACGGCGGGGCCATCTAATCCCAGGCGATAAGCGGTTTGCGTCGCTAGAAAATCTTTGTCATTGCCCAGCAAAACCTGGAAGTGAGTCGTCCCTTCCAACTGCGCCTGGTTTTTCATCAGATGGTTCAGCAAGTAGGTGCTGATACTGGCCCCAGCGTAAACGCCAATGCGCGGCGCCGCCTGTTCCGTATATCGGGCAGGGGCATAGCCGGCATTTTCCAGGGCATGCCAGGCGGTTTGCAGGAACAACCGCTGCTGCGGGTCCATCATATCCGCCTCGCGCGGGGACAGACCAAAGAAAGCAGCGTCAAACTGCTCAATGCCAGACAAAATGGGGCGGCCTTTCACATAGGCCGGGTGGGCCAGTTGGGTGGGGGAAACGCCAGCCGCCAGCAGTTCGGCGTCGCTGAAGAACGTAACGCTTTCCACGCCTTCCACCAGATTGTGCCAGAATTCGTCCAGATCGTTAGCGCCGGGAAAGCGTCCGCTCATGCCAATGATGGCAATGTCGTACAGGCGGGTTTCATAGGGTGCTGCGTCGTTCATGCTATCTTCTCAACTCAACCCCGCTGGCGACCGTCATTGGCAGTGGACACGCGGCGCAAGAAGTCGCGGCGAGCGGCAGCAGGCGTTTGGGCGGCAGTCAACATTTTTTCAGGAGCAGTTTCCCCGCTCAGATGGCGGGCCAGGCCAGCAATAGTCGGGTATTTGAACAGGTCGGTAAGCGGGAGGTCTGGGCGCTGTAACGTCGTGATAATCTCCTGATGTACACGAACCAGCAGCAAAGAGTGTCCGCCGAGGTCAAAGAAGTTATCGTGGACGCCGATCTGCTCCAGGTTCAGGCGCTGCTGCCAGATGCCGGCAATCACTTCTTCAACCTGGGTGCGGGGCGGAACATAGGTTTGGGCAGCCGCTCTATCAACGATAGCGGGCGGAGGCAGGGCGCGTCGCTCAATCTTGCCATTGGGATTGAGCGGCAGCGCGGGCAGGTTAACAAAAGCCGCCGGGATCATGTGCGGCGGCAGACGCTGCTGCAAGAAGTGACGCAGTTCGGGGACAGGCAGGCTGGCCCCATCCCAGACCAGGTAGGCTACCAGCCGTTTATCCCCAGGCACGTCTTCACGGGCGATTACCAGGGCGGCGCGAATGCCGGCAACCTGCCGCAGCGCCGCTTCAATTTCCCCTGGTTCAATGCGAAAACCGCGCAGTTTGATCTGTTGGTCTACCCGCCCCAGGAACTCCAGGCGACCATCCGGCAAAAAACGAACCAGATCGCCGCTACGATACAAACGCGCGCCCGGCTGCCCGGCAAACGGGTCTGGCGTAAAAGATTCTGCCGTCAGGCCAGGTCGCCGCAAATAACCGCGCGTCACCCCCACACCGCCAATGTATAACTCGCCAGGAATGCCAACGGGGACAGGCTGCATATGTCTGTCCAGCACATAAACGCGCGCATTGGCAATAGCACGGCCAATAGGAGGAGGCGTCTCGCCCGCAGCAGGGTGCGGACGGGCTGCATCCACCGGCTCCGCTGTCGTCCAGATAGTGGCTTCTGTCGGGCCGTACAGGTTGAAAAAAGCGCGACCAGGGGCCCATGTTTGCGCCACGTCTGCCGGGCAGGCTTCTCCCGCCACGGTGATGGTATGCAGGTGCGGCAGTTCGCCTGCCGGCATAACAGCCAGCGCTGAAGGAGGCAGCACCGCCAGATTGATACGCTGCTGCTGTAAGAATTCAAACAGGGGCGCGCCGGGCAGCAGCTTTTCTGGGGCAGCCAGGCATAAGGTCGCCCCCACGCTCAGCGCCATCACAATCTCGAAAATGGAAGCGTCGAAACTAAGCGAGGCGAATTGCAGCACCCGCGCGCCGGCTTGCAGCTTAAACATGGCTACCTGCGTCTGGCTGACGTTAATCAGGCCGCGATGGGGCACGAGGACGCCCTTGGGCTGTCCCGTCGTGCCGGAGGTATAGATGACGTAAGCCAGTTGGTCAGGGTGGACGGGCGTGGACGGGTCTGCGGTGGATTCATGAGCAATCTGCGACCAGGCGTGGGTCAAATCCACAATGGGTGGGGCGTCTGGCGGTAGGATGTGGCGCAGGTCAGCCTGGGTTAGCAGCAGGGCTGCGCCGGAATCAGCCAGGATAAAAGACAGCCTGGCGGTAGGGTATGCCGGGTCCAGCGGCAGGTAAGCGCCGCCCGCTTTCAGCACACCCAACAGCGCCACTATCATCTCTGGCGAACGCTCCAGGCACAATCCTACCAGCGTCTCTGGCCCAACGCCCCGCTTTTGCAAGGCATGAGCCAACTGGTTGGCGCGGGCGTTTAATTCGGCATAAGTGAGCGAAAGGCCATCGCCCAGTAAGGCAGGCAGGTGGGGCGTGCGCGCCGCCTGCGCCGCAAAGCAGTGATGCCAGCCGGCAACGTCGGGCAAGGGATGATCAGAGGCATTCCACTGGCGCAGTTGCGTCTGTTCGGCAGCAGTGAGCAGCGCATGGCGGGAGATGGGT
>CAYQYJ010000040.1:0-17581 GCA_964421605.1 uncultured Ardenticatenaceae bacterium
GCAGCGCCCCTCGCCCTCTCCGAAAGCCCCCTTCCCCCTTTAGGGGGAAGGGGGTCTGCCTCTCGGTTACCAGATCATCTTCTTAAACCTCAACCAGTTTGCCCTACAATGCTTCACTTGAGATGCTTTTCAGAGGAAATTAAGCCATGACCAAAGTACAGAAAATTCTCGCTGGTTTCTTAGCGCTGCAATTGTTAGCTGCCGGCATCGTCTTCTGGCCCCGTAACGCGGCGGGCGCCGCAGACGTTGTCTTCTTTGAGGGCGTCGCTGCCGCCGACATCGCGCGCCTGACCATTGCCGATGACACGGGCGCTCAGGTGGAACTGGCGCGCCAGGGCGACGGCTGGGTGCTCGCCAGCGGCGGCGACTACCCGGTGAAAGCCGACGTACTCGCGCCCGTGCTGGACAAAATCGTCGCCCTGCAATCCAACCGCCTGGTAGCCCGCACCGCTGCCAGCCAGCGGCAATTACAGGTATCGCCCGACGACTTCCTGCGCCAGATCACCCTCACCTTCCAGGACGGCCGCAGCCAGACCTTCTATCTTGGCTCTGCCACCAACCTGCGCGCCACCAACTTCCGCCTGGACGGGCAGGACAATACGTACCTGGTGGCGGACCTGAACGTCTTTGAACTGAGCGCCAACGCCAGCAGTTGGATAGACACCGTTTACGTCAGCGGCGTGCCCGAGGACAGCGTCGCCGCCCTCACCCTGACCAACGCCAACGGCGCACTCTCCTTCCGCCGCGACGCCAGCCAGGAGGGCGAAAGCGCCTGGACGCTGGATGGCCTGGCTGAAGGAGAACTGCTGAACGCCCCAGCCTTCAACAGCCTGTTGACCCGTGTCCTGAATCTGCGGCTGGTGCGCCCATTGGGCGTCAATCCCGAGACCGCCTACGGCCTGGACCAACCCCAGGCCACCATCACCGTCGTCGCCAACGTTGAGGAAAGCACCCAGACCTACACCCTCGCCATTGGCGCCCGCCTGCCTGATCAGGATGACGACCCCAGCAACGACAACTACATCGTCAAATGGTCTGAATCCCCCTACTACGCCGCCGTAGCCCCTTTCAGCGTCGAAACGCTGACAGAGCACAGTCGGACAGACTTCGTCCAACTTCCCACCCCCGAACCCACGCCCACTACCGAACCAACCCCCACGCCATAGCCCCATAAGCAGAAGGGGGCGCATCGGAGGATGCGCCCCCTCCGGTTCACTAACTTGGCTGTGTATCCAGGAAGTAGCCGAATGGTTGCTGCCTACCCGTGTTTATGGCAGGGGGGTCATCCGTATACGGTGGTCCTCAACCACTGAAAAATATCCAGCCCAATCAGAACGGCTGACCAGGGCGATTACAGAGAGACGAGCCACGTGGGCTGCTGACGGCGTGGCTATGCGGAATAAGATGACACCGCTGGATGCAGGTAATCCAGCCCGAAAAGCCAATTCACCGAAATCTTTGTCAAACGTAATTAGAATCCGCTCTTCTGCTTGCGCCCAGGCTAACACGACCAGGTCAGGGCTACCCGGCGCTTCGGTACGAACCCAAAGAACATCATGTCCGGCCGCGCGCAGCGTGTCAATGGCCTCGCCGGGAAAGTTTTCGTCGGCTAACAGGCGCATATCAGGCTATTACCAATGGGTAAACTCTTTCTACACGGAGGGTATCGCTGGCATAGGCCAGACAGGCGCGGATGTCGGCTGTTGCCAGCCCCGGATAATTGCGCAAAATCTCGCTTTCCGGCCAGCCTTGCGCCAATAAGCTGAGAATAAAATCAACAGAAAGCCGTGTTCCGCGCACAATGGGTTTGCCCACCAGGATATTCGGGTCAATGACAATTCTTTCTCGCCAGTTCATGCCTGCTCCTTTCCACATTTGTACCATCGGGGTCTCTCTGCAATCATTATTTGCTGCCGATTACACTGAGACTCAGCGGGCCAACACACTCGAAGTATAGCAGATTTTGCCGATACGATGAGCCTCAGGGAAGGGGCGACACAGTGCTAACAAGAAAAAGGCGGGTACAAGGTTTCCCTGCCGGCAATTGATATGCGTGACATTGCAGACGATAGGGGGGTAAGTCTCACCCGTACAGTTAGCTAACGCCGTACCCAATCGCGCAGGTCTGCATCCACCTGGTTTAAGTCCAATAATTTCATTGTCATCAAATGCCAGTTTCCTTGTTTAGGCGTGCCTATACTCTTTAAGTCGTGGGCGTAAGCCTGCGCTTCTTCTGTCCACCCATCACGCGCAAAACCGAGATAAGCAACCTGCCATTGACCGCCTTCAGGTGCAAATTCTGCTGTCTTGTTGACCAGTTCCTGCAAAATGCCGCGCCCGGCTGGGCGGGTGAACCATTTGCACTCGCCCAGGCCCAGGTAGCCCAAGGGCGATTCTATCCCAAACGCCCCCAAAACAATGCAAAACGCTGGCGGCTTTACCCTCCCGCTTGACACAAAGCAACCCTTTGCCTATCATACACCCTTGTCTCAGCCATCGCTGCTGCCCGAAACAACCATTTATCACGACCTGATCAAGAAATCCGTCAGAGCGACGACAAGCCTTTATCACACGCCCTGTCTTGGAATCAAACAACAAGGCAAGGTAGGACGCTATGGTTCAAATGACTTCTTCTACTACACCCGCAACGCTACTCGAACTGGCGCGCGCCCGCGCGCAGCATTATCCCGATAAGCGCCTTTACACCTTCCTGGAGGATGGCGAAACCCAGGAACGGCACATGACCTACGCCGAATTGGATAGGCAGGCGCGCACCATTGCCGCCTGGCTGCAAGGCATGGGCATGGCTGGCAAATGCGCCCTTTTGCTCTACCCGCCACAGCTAGAGTACATCACTGCCTGGTTTGGCTGCATTTATGCCGGCATCATCGCCGTCCCCGCCTACCCGCCCCAATCTCCCCGCCTTTTGCCCCGCCTGGAAGCCATCATTGCCGATGCTCATATTGAGCTCATTTTAACCACCTCTCCCGTCAAAATGCTGGCTGACTTCTGGATCAACCAGAACCCCGCCTGGCAGGGCATTCCCTGGCTCACCACCGACCACATTCCCACTGACATTTCTCCCGACGACTGGCGCGAACCAGCCACCAGTGGCGACGCCGTCGCCTTCCTGCAATACACCTCCGGCTCCACCTCCTCCCCCAAAGGCGTCGTGCTCAGCCACGCCAACCTGCTGCACAACCTGGAACACGTCCGTCGCTCCTTTGAGCAGAGCGAGGAGACCCTCTCCGTCATCTGGCTGCCGCCCTACCACGACATGGGGTTGATTGGCGGCATCTTGCAGCCGTTCTACGCCAACTATCTGGCCATCCTCATGTCCCCCCTCGACTTTTTGCAGCGCCCTTTCCGTTGGGTGCAGGCTGTTTCCCGCTACCACGCCACCACCAGCGGCGGGCCCAACTTTGCCTACGACCTGTGCGCCCGCAAAGTGACCCCCGAACAGGTCGCCACGCTTGACCTGAGTAACTGGCGCGTGGCCTTCAACGGCGCGGAGCCCGTTCGCGCCGACACACACCGCCGCTTCACGGAAACCTTCGCCCCGGCGGGCTTCCAGCCGCAAGCCTTTTTCCCCTGCTATGGTCTGGCAGAAGCTACCCTGCTCGTCTCTGGCGGCAGCGTGGCTGCTCCGCCTGTGGTCGCTTCATTCGATGCCGAGGCGTTGCAGCAGCGCCGCGTCTCCCTCAATGGCGCCAGCAGCGCCGGCTATCAGTTGGTAGGCAGCGGACGCACCCTATCCGACCAACAAATCGTCATTGTCAATCCGGAAACAAAGCGGCTCTGCCCCCCAGATCAGATTGGCGAAATATGGGTCGCAGGTCCCAGCGTGGCCCAGGGCTATTGGAACCGGCCCGATCACACGACCGAAACGTTCCGCGCTTTTCTGGCAGACGACAGCGACGGGCCCTTCCTGCGCACGGGCGACCTGGGCTTTTTGCACGATGGCGAACTGTTCGTCACCGGGCGCTTGAAAGACTTGATTATTGTGCGTGGGCGCAACCATTACCCGCAAGACATTGAACGCACCGTCGAGAACAGCCACCCTGCCCTGCGCCCCGGCTGCACGGCGGCATTTGCCATTGATCGTGACGGTGAGGAGCAGGTGGTGGTGGTGCAGGAGGTCAATCTGAAGGCAGACATGGACTTCCCTGCGGTGGCGCAAACTATCCGCCAGGCGGTGGCGGCAGAACATGAACTCCAGCTACACGCCGTCGCCCTGATAGAGCCGCGCACCATCCCCAAAACGTCCAGCGGCAAGATTCAGCGTCATATGTGCCGGCAAGAATTCCTCGACCACAAACTCAAAGCCGTCCACATTCACGTTTTGGAAACCATCGCCAACGACGAAGCCCCCGCGGCTGCCCACCCCCAGAACATTCCCGCCGCCATACTTGCCGCCGCCGATCCAGTTCTTCAGTCAGCCTTGCTGGCCGCCTATTTACAGGAACAAGCCAGCCATTTGCTGGAGCTCCCACCCACTGCCCTGTCGCCGGACACTCCCCTCAACGCCTTAGGCATTGACTCCCTGACGGCGGTGGAGTTCAACCACATCCTGGAAACCGACCTGGGCGTCACCGTCACCCTGGCTGACCTTCTCGAAGGGGCGACTCTGGCTGACGTGGAGCGGCGGATACAGCATACCCTCATCAGCAAACCCATCCCCGCGCCCTAAGGGTTTTGCAGATTGGTTCAATCTTGGAGATTGAACCAATCTTAAGCGCCGCCGGAGGGATCCCCCGGCGGCGCAATATCTTTCTCTTCCAGATAACGCGCCACAAAATCCTCCCCCAACACGGGCGCGTAAATATTGCGCGTCGTGGCAATGTCCTCGTGCCCCAAATACTCCTGCACCACTTCCAGCGGCACCCCCGCCTTGAGCAACTGCATCGCCCGAAAATGGCGAAAGTCATGCACGCTTACCCGCCGCGTCTCATCCACTCCCAACGCCTGTACCGCCTGCTCAACCACCCGTTGCAACCCCCGCACCGACAGCCGCGCCTGTGGATAACTGCGCGAATGGGAGATAAACAAATAGGGCGAAGAGTCCTGCCGTGCCGCTAAATAAGCCGCAATCGCCGCCTGCGCATACGGACGCAGTTGCACCGTGCGCGGCTTATGTCGCTTGCCCACAATCCGCACCTTCTCCGCCCGTCCATGCCGCACCATCTGCCGCGTCAATTGGTGCAGTTCGCTCACCCGCAGCGCCGTAGACCACAGCACATTAACCACCGCCCGGTTGCGCAACAAAATCAACCGCTGTCGCCGGCTGTTCTCGTCCTGAGCCGGCGGCAGCGGCATCTCGTTGAAATGCGCCGCCACCTGCGGGATAAGAGCCTCGATATCCTCCACCCGCCCCGCCACGTCCGTTTCCTGTCCATACGTACCGCTGACCTGCCGCCCTAGAAGCTGGCGCAAGTGGGCCATGTTCAGGTGTGCCGGCAGTTCCTGAATCCACTCCAGATAACTCAAATACCCCACCACCGCCGCCCAATAAGCGCGCAGCGTCGCCCGCGAGCGGTGCGCCGCCAGCCAGGCCAGATAGTTCGCCAATATTTTCTGCGTCAGGTGTGCCGGATCATACGGCCACGCCTCCGTTGCAAAAGGCTCAATCTTCTGTACATACACCCAATCCGCCAAAAACCGCAGCGCCGCCAGATAATTGCGCTGCGTCACCGGACTCCAGGAACCATTGTCCAAAAATTGATGCGTCCCCCGCCACGGTTCCGCATTCGGCGGCGGTAGCGGCCTGCCAGACAAAGCCAACGTCTTCCGCGGCATCAAGCCACACTCCTTTCGAAAATAGTGATCAGGGGCGAGTGGTCAGTGGTCAGAAGCGCTGCCCCTAACCATTTACAAACTATATCTGCGTCATGGTTCGGCTGCGCTCACCACAAGCCTGCGAAATCCTGATTATTTTCATCCATGCCCAAGTATAACACGCTACCCCTTCCCCCCCACTTCTGCTATCATCTCTCTAACACACTGTCCACTGACCACTCCCCCGAGGCTCTCATGCAATATGGAATCGAAATCATCCCCTTTGGCGAATTCGGCGAACCACAAATCTTCATGCAGTTAGCCCAGGCTGCCGAGGCTTCCGGCTGGGAAGCCCTTTGGGTGTGGGATCACCTGGCATTTCCCTACGGCGTTGGCGATCCCTGGGTGTTATTATCCGCCGCCGCTGCCGTTACCGCCCGCCTCAAACTCCTCCCCGGCGTTGCCCCATTGCCTCGCTACAAACCCCACGTGCTGGCTCGCTTGCTCATCACCCTGGATCGGTTGAGCAATGGGCGACTTATTCTCGGCGTTGGCAGCGGCGGCCTGGCTGGCGAATATACCGCCTACGGCGAACCAGGCGATACCAAAACCCGCGCCGCCATGCTGGATGAATCGCTAGACATACTCACCCGTCTCTGGCTGGGCGAACCGGTCACGCACCACGGCCCCCACTACACCGTAGACAACGTCGCTTTTACGCCTCGCCCCATCCAGCAGCCGCGCATTCCCATCTGGGTTGGCGGCGACAGTCCCGCCGCCCTGCGACGCGCTGCCCGTTGGGATGGCTGGATTATTGGTACAATTGACGAGAACCAGCAGATTACCATGACGCCGGCCCAGGTGAGCCAGCGCGTCGCTGCTATCCAACAGCAGCGCCACGCCTCCGTCCCCTTCGCCGTTGCCGTGGATGGCGTCAGCCAGCCTGGCAACACTGCCCACGTGCGCGCCTATGAAGCTGCTGGCGCTACCTGGTGGTTTGAAGCCATATTTGGCTTGCGCGGTTCTCTGGACGATATGCTGGCCCGCATCCATGCCGGCCCGCCCCGCCCCGACCGCTAAAAGAGAACGTCTTTGTGGATGCTCCCATAGCCTCTCTGCAATTTCACTGCCAAGACGCGAAGGCTTGAGGAACACAAAGAATCATAGCTAAAATCTTCGCGCCCTTTGCGTCTTTGCGGTGAGAAAATTTCTTGACAACTTGTGACCGATGCACAAATCTGCGTCCTATCTTGCTTTTCCCGGCAGGCTGCCAGCCGCCCATTTTTCTCTGCGTCCTCCGCGTCTCTGCGTGAGCTTCTTTTTGAAAAGGAAAAAACATGAACTTTGGCGTTGTATTCCCCCAAACGGAGTTTGGCAGCGACCCTGCCGCCATCCGCGATTACGCCCAGGCTGCCGAAGCCCTCGGTTACACCCACATCCTGGCTTATGACCACGTTCTCGGCGCCAACCCCAACCGCCCCGGCGGCTGGAAAGGTCCCTACACCTACCAGCACCCGTTCCACGATCCCTTCGTCCTCTTCAGCTACATGGCTGCCGTCACCCAGACTATCCACTTTGTCACGGGCATCCTCATCTTGCCCCAACGCCAGACCGCTCTGGTCGCCAAACAAGCCGCCACCCTCGACCATCTCAGCCGCGGGCGTTTCCGCATGGGACTTGGCGTGGGCTGGAACGAAGTCGAATACGTCGCCCTCAATCAGGATTTTCACACCCGCGGCAAGCGCCTGGAAGAGCAACTTGAGGTTCTCCACCAGTTGTGGACGCAGCCGTTGGTGACTTATACGGGGACCTGGCACACCATCCCCGATGCCGGCCTCAACCCGTTGCCCTTGCAGCAGCCCATCCCCATCTGGTTTGGCGGGCACGCCGACGTCGTTTTACAGCGCGTCGCCCGCTGGGGGCAAGGCTGGCTGCCCAACTACCGCCACCCCGATCAGGCGCAGCCTTCCCTGGACAAGCTGCAAACATTCTTAGCCGAAAATGGCCGCTCCCTCGCCGACATTGGCATCGAATCCCGCCTCAGCTTCGGCAGCGGAGACGCCGCCGTCTGGCGCTCCCTGATCGCCGCCTGGCGCGCCGCCGGCGCCACCCACATGACCCTCAACACCATGGGACTCCACTACACCCACCCCGACCAACACATCGCCGCCATCACTACCTTTGCCAATGCGATATGAAGGTTGTCTCATCCTGTTGGGAATTTACGCTCTCCTGATGTCGCTCTCAATGCGCCAGATGCTCTTAATTTGTCAATGGGTATCATCGTCGCAGACAGACCGGATTACAGAAGTCTGCCAGACTTTTGTAATCTCTTTCCCACATCAACAGAAACAGCGCGCACCTCTCCATTCCTCTTTAAGTTAGCTTTCCAATTATGCCAGAAACCTGGACCACTATGCCCAAGATAACAGAAAACATCAATCCGCCAGGATTGGCAGTAAATCCTCTGCTTTTTATACTGTGATTGACAAGGCGCCCCGGACTGTACGGGGATAAATGGTTTGGTTGAAATACCAAACGCCTGTCTAAGAGTCTTTTGCCCCATGCAGAAAAAAAGAGACTGGCTAACAAAGCCAGTCTCTTTTACTCTCAAAAAGACGGTTCCGCCCTCACTCTCCCGGAAGGGAGAGTGCGGGGGTTATTGCACAATTTCTACCGCGTCCAACACCTCGCCGGCAAACCCGTTCAGCGATCCATCCCAATACAGCCCAGGCCCAAAGCTGCACGACGTCGTGCTGCCCAGCGTAATCGGGTGGCAGACAAAGATGTCTGCGCCGTCGCCGCTGGCGCCCGTGACCGAGAACGCCCCCAGTATCGTCAGATAAATGTCGCCGTTAGCGCCATCAATCCAGATGCCGTTGGTGTCTTCACTCGTCCCTGTCAGACCCACGTCAGAGCCATCGAAGTAGATACTCCACGTGCCGGCAGTATTCGTTCCCAAACTGGTCGGTACAAAGCGCACCAGGTCTTCATCCGCGCCCGAAGCGCCCGTGACGCTGTAGCTGCCAATAAAGCTGAGGATCAGGCTGCCATCCGCGTTCACGTGCAGTGCGTCAATATCCTCGCTGCTGGTTGTCAGCCCCACGTCCGAGCCATCGAAGTACATGGCGAAGGTGCCGGCAGTGTTTGTCCCCAGAGAGGTGGGGAAGAATTGGATGATGTCCGTATCCGCAAAGGCGATGCCGCCCAGTGTGGCTGCCGCGTCTATACTCAACAACAGAGAGCCATCCGGCCGGATGACAAACGCATCTACGTCCCCTGTCAGCCCCACGTCGGAGCCGTCAAAGACCATCGCCCAGACGCCGCTGCTGGTGTCGTAGCTCAGAACGTCTTCGTCATTGAAAGCCACGCCGCCGGCATTGCCGTTGGTGTTAGAACTGGCATAAATCACATCCCCGCCGCCCGGCACAGGCGTTGGCGTGGGGGTGGGGGGCACAGGCGTATTGGTGGGTGTCGGCGGTACGCCGGTGGGCGTGGGCGTCGGGCCGCCCGCGCCTTCCACGCACACTTCCACGCTCCAACCGTTCAGGCTGCCGCCGTCCAGGTTGGCGTTGTCGTCCACAATCAACGTCCAGGTGCCGCTGCTGTTTTGCCCATCAAACGTAGACAATGGGTTGCTCGGCTGGTACGTGCCGCCGCCGGTGGGCGGGCAGGGCCAGGAACCAGGGGCGGCTTCGTCGTCCAGGCTGAGGTTGAAGTTGTCCTCGCTGCTGCAAGACTGCGCCATGATTTGTACGGTTGTGCCGGCAGGACTCTGCAAGTTGAAGTCCAGGTCATTGATCCACGTGTGCGTCCCATTCAGCCCCAACACATTCACGTCCGCAATCGTGCCGCTGACCCCTACATTCACAATCGAGCTGACCGAAGGCGTGCCGCTGGCTGAAATCGCCTTGGGCACATCCGTGCTGACATACGTGTTACAAGAGATCGGCCCAGGCGTTGGCGTGGGCGGAATCGGCGTGGGCGACGGTCCCACCGTTGGCGTGGGCGTCGGGCCAGGCGTACAGTCTGACCAGGTGAAAGAGCCGACCCAGGTGGACCAGCGCGCCGTAGCCTGATTGCGCGAATACTCGCCCACGTACCAGAACGTCACCCCATCCGGGTCCAACGCCATGCCCGTATAGTCGCCCCAGCGCCGTGGGCTGGAGTCATAAGCCGTGTAATAATCTTCACCCGCTTTCAGCAGTGTTTCGCTCTTCAACTGCCCCGCTGCGTCGCCCGCTTCCCGTCCCGCCACGTAAATGCTGGGATAGATCGTGCTCGCCATGCGGCTGTACCCCACCAGCATATCCCCGCAGGCGTTCACGCCCAGGTCGGGGAAGCTGCGGTACGTGCTGCCGCTGGACAGGGTTCCCTGCTGCACCAGGCTGGGCGTCCCGCTGGAAATGTTAATCTCATACCAGCGCACGCAGTTGACCGTGCCGCCGCCAGGGTTACACCCGATCGCGTGCGTGGCCCACAATCGCCCGCCCCAATACTCTACATCCAGCAGACGGTTGTCATTCCCCTGCATCAGCCCGCTGGAACCCAACTGCGGCTGGCTCACGGGCAGGCTGTAGCTGTTCACCGTCACGGTGCCCGCCTGCGTCAGCGAAGGCGACCCAAACGGGTCAGAGAAGCGCCACACCGTCAGCAGCGTCTGGCTGTTGCCATACTGCGCATCAATGAAATAATGCGGTTCACTCGGGTTTGTGGGCCAGCCGCCGGTGGTATACCCCTTCAACTTGGCTGGTTGAATGGTGAAGTTCGAGGAGCCAACGTTAATCTTCACCGAGTTGGCTGGCGAACCGCTGTACATGGCGGTCTTGTCAAAGGCAAAGACGTGATTGCGCACGAAAGAAGCGCCAAACATATTCGCCGCCAGGTAGATGGCGTTTTGGCCGATACCCATGTGCGGATAGTCGAAGAAGTAATCTGTGCCCGTGCCGGGGTTGCCGTCAAACGAATACAACCACCAGCCGCCCGTGGCGCTGTCCGTCTGCGACACGGCGATACAGGCGTACCCATTGTCGCCGCCGTTCACATTCGGATCATACGCCGTAATGCCCAACACGTACCGCCCCGCTGCCTCATCATAACCCGAATACGGATCAAACATGACCACGTTGCTGCCCGTGCCGCAGTTAGAACCCCAGAAAGTTTCGTATAGCGTTGGTCCCACCAGGCTGGTACCGCTCTTGTCAAACACCTGGAAGCTGGTATTCACGCCCACTACCACGTGATCCCGTCCCACCATAATGTCTGGGTCGGGCGGTACCCCCTGTTGAGATTGCGTGTAGTCAATAGACTTGAAGCTCTGACCCGCAATCAAAGTGCCCAAAGGCGCGTTGTCGTCGTAAACTTGCACGCTCTTATCCACGCCCTGGTTCAGGGACTCTTCCACCAGCGCCGCAAAGACTGATTCACTGACCGGCCCCTCGTTGATTTCCAGGTCTACCTGGCCCTTCAGATAAGCGTCATACAACCGGTCAACGTCGGCTGGCGCGCTGGGAACATCCATGATGTTCACCACTGCCGGCGAAACCGCTTCGCCCTTAATGATTTCAAACGCCTGACTATCATCGGCCAGGCTGCTGCTGCTCCCGCGACCCGGCGCCAGAGCCATCATGGCGTCTTGCCGCGAGACGGTTTCCGTAGACAACGTGCTTGAACGCAGCACCAGCCATACGCCGGCGCCTACCAATAAAAACAATAATGCAAAACGGGATACTTTTCGAAGCATTTCCTTACCTGTCTGATAAATGAAGGTTTTTTAGGTACCCTCTCAATATCTCGTGGCGGAGGCCTGTCCTTATTAACTGTCCGTAAATAACTTGGCGATGGGGGTTTGTAGTAACCGCTTCAGCGGTTTGGACGGCTAAAGCCGTCACTACGAACTTATTTCTGGACAATTACTTAGATGTCCCCTCCGCTCCCCCAATTTATGGAGATGGTACGGTTTCAGGTTGAGATCAAAAACGGCAAAAAAACAGGATGGATGGCAGACACAACAATTCAGGCTCGCCAGGCATTTAGGGATTAACGTCAGGCGTTGGGGTGTATTGCCCAACTTATTGCATACGCCCAATTCAACCTCGCCAGGGCCTAAAGAGCCAAATAGAGACCACAATACAATACACGCCTGGATCGCTCGTGACAGTTTAACACTGCATTATCTTGAAGTTATCGTGAAACACTCCCAACCTCCCTGATTCTAGCGACAAAAACACCCCTGCCTCCTCGTCTGGTACGAAATTCCCCCCCTACAACAACCCTGATGGCGCTGCGCCTAATCGTGGTGGGCAATTTCCCCCGTCGCCCTCACAAACAATCCCAACGCCATCCCATCCCCCAAAATCAGCGCCCCATCCGCGTCATCCGCGTCCCATTCTCCCCCTAACCCATTTCCGCCAGAAACGCCTGATCCCGCTGAATTGTGCGCGTGCTCACGTGTAAAACCTGCGCCATGTCTGCCGCCGTCGGCGCCGCCCCCTGCGATTCCGCTTCTTGCAGCAAGCGCGCCAGCCGCGCCCGCCGCATCGCCGCCTTCCCCTGCGCCGCGCCGATTGCCAGGTCTGCCGGGCCCGCATCCACCGTCAATTGCACCGGCACCAGCCGCGCCCCGTTCACTGCCGGCAGCATTCGCGTCACCACCTGCGCTGCTGGCGGCGGCGCTATCCCCCGCTGGTACACCTCTGCCATCAAACGCCGCGTAATCGGGTCCCGCTGAAAAAACGCTTCCCGCGCCGCCTCATCTTGTAGCTGCGCCGCATCTTGCAGCAGCTTTTGGTAACCGCGCAAAAAATAAGCCTGCGCTTCCTGCGCCTGGCCCCCCGCCTCCAACACCGCCGCGTGCGCGTAATAAATACTGGCGGCATATTGCTGGTCCGCCGCCCCCTGCGCCAGCGCCAGCAGCGCCCGCCGCGTACAATCCAACGCCTCCCTCTTTTGCCCCAACCCCAGGTGCGCCAGCCCTTGAATCAGCAGCACTTCCGGCAGGTACAGCATATCCCCCACCTCGCTGTGGATGCGATACGCCTGGCGCAGCGCCGTTAGCGCCGCCTGATGTTGCCCCGTCAACCATAGCGAATACCCCAGGATGGTCAGTGTGGGCGCTTCCCAGCCGGGCATTTTCAGCTCCCGAAAAGTCGCCAGCGCCTGCGACGCCATCTGAATGGAGCGGGATAACAGGCTGTCGTCATAATTTTGCAGCAGTGAAGCCTGGCAGTATTGGTTATACGCCAGCCAGAAGCGCGTCCCCACCTGCGCGTAAATTTCGCGCGCCTGCGCCAGCAGCCGCAGCCCTTCCGCGTTATGCCCTCGTTGAGCGTACAGCATGGCTAACGTTTGCAGCACGCGCGCTTCTTCGCTGCGCATGCCCAGGTCGCGCCAGGTTTGCAGCGCTTTTTGGCTGTATCTCTCCGCCTCCGCCAGCCGGCCCTGATTAGACAGGATAATGCTCAAGCCATGCCAGGCTTCGCCACGATGCGCCTGTAACTCATGCTCATGCGCCAGGGAAACCACTTCGTGGAAGCAGTGCGTCGCCTCGTTTTGCTGCCCCTGGTGAATGAGCGTAAAGCCCTGAATCAGGCGGGCGCGGGCCATAGCTGCCGGCATGTCCAACTGCCGCGCCAGACTCAACGCCTGTTCCACGCTGACCAACGCCTGCGCCCCCTGGCTCAACCCCCACTGCACCCGCGCCAACACCAGCAACGCCTCCAGTTGATCCCCCTGGCTGCCTGTCTCGTATGCGCGCAGCAGCGCCTGTTCAGCCATGTTATACGCCTGTTCCGTGCGCCCTTCGAAAAACTCCAGCCGCGCCTGCCGCGCCATCACCGCCGCCTGCGCCGCGTCGCAGCTTTGCAGAATACGGCGCGCTTGCGCATATTCATCATAGAGCAGCGCCAGGTCAATTTGCACCCATTTACAGGCTTCATCCAGCAGGTCATGCCGTCGCCAGGGCTGCAGCTGCTGCAAACAAGCCAGCACGGTAGGCTGGTCAGCCCGATCCAGCGCCCGCTGCGCCTGCCGCAGCAAAGCCTCAGGCGTGGCGTCGGTCAAAATGCCGGCAGCCGCGCGACGCGGCAGCGCCGTCCCCATCTGCATTGCCTGCGCCAGTTCCGACGTAGCCGGCTCCGGCGCAAAGTGCAGTTCGTCCCGCGCCAGCACCACAAACTGCTCATAAGCCGCCAGCGCCGCCCCCCGCTGCCCCAACGCATAATGCGCCCGCATCAACAGACGCAACGCTTTCTCATCATAAGGCTCCGCCAGCGCCAGCCGCTGCGCCAGCGGCAGCGCCGCCTCAAACTGCTGATTTTGCGCCAGATGGTTGGCTGCCCGATGCAGCAGCCGGATGTACTGCAAATGCAAAGCGTTGCTTTCCTCGCTCAACCACCCCCGCAGCCCCACTGTTGCCAGCGGTCCCTGGTACAGCTTAAGCGCCGCCAACCAGCTTGCCAGGTCGTCGCTTTCTGCCTGCTGCTGGAAAGCCTCCACATCCAGCCACCGGCCGCTGGCCGGCAACATAATATCTTTATTATTGATCACCAGCGGCAATGCCGGCATCGTCTGGCGAATAATCCACAACAAATCGCTCAACCGCCGCCGTCCCGCCTTCTCTGGCAAATCTGGGAAAAGCCAGCCCCCCAACCGCTCCCGCGGCAGCGCTCGCGGCCGCAGCAGCAGCCCCAACAACAGCGCCTGCGCCCGATGCGGCGGCGGCGCAATCACCCTGCTCCCCGCCGTTGTTTCCTCAACGATTTCCAGTTCGCCCAAAAGAAAAAAGCGGTAAAAAGGGCTTTGAGACGCTTCACTCATACTACTGCCCCGAAAGAGATGTTTGCCAGACTCTTAGAAGGGCGTGTTGCTATCCGCCTCGCCCTGTCAATCGGCCACGCCGCTTGCCCTGAGTTTACCACAGGGCCCGCCCTGAGTTTACCGAAGGGCCTGCCCTGGCGTCTTTGCCAAAAATGGCAGAGCAAAAGAGTGAATACCACCGCATCCCTGCCGGCAACAAGCCAACACGACACACACTACGGTCCCAACAGCCATTGGTCAAAGAAACCCACAATCCGCCGCCCATACGCCTCAGGATGCGTCTGCGGCAGGCTGCCGTGCCAGGCGTCGGGCACATTCCAATGTTCCTTTGGCTCCCCCGCCAGGTCATAGTATAACCCATTCTGCCGCTTTTCCAGCCCCCTGCCCGTAGATACCAGCAGCAGCGGGCGCGGCGCAATACGGCCAATCACCTGACTGATCGGCGGCGGTTGCGCCATGTCCAACTCCCAGGACATTACCGCAAACAACAGCGGGAAAGCGGGGTGCATAATCCGCTCGCGCAGCGTGACCGGCGGCGGAATGTCTGCGCCCACAGCAAAACCCACCCCATCCACCAACACCGCCCGCAGCGCCTCATGTTGGGCGGCGGCATTGAGGGCGATTTCCCCACCCGTAGAAACGCCCAGAATGCCAATGCGACGGGGGTCTACTTCCGTGCGGGCTTGCAGGAAAGCAATCGCTGCCGGCACGTCCCCAATATCCTGCCAGCCAAAAGAACGCCTATCCCCGCCGCTCTCCCCGCTGGCGCGGGCATCATACAACAAGACGCCATAACCCGCTGCCGCTAACGTCTGCGCTTGAAACCAAGTCCCCAGGCGGTTGCCGCCATAGCCGTGCAGCAAAATGACCGCCGCGCCATTTTGCGACGGAATGTACCAACCAGCCAGCGACACGCCGTCGCTGGCGGTGAGCGTCACGTCCTCATAAACAAATCCGCTATCTGCCGGCGTCAGGCAGCACACTGCCGCACGGGCCGGCCGCGTCAACAAGTAGATCGTGCCCTGAAAGTAAAGGACCAGCCCGGCCATGCCGGCAGCCGCCGCCAGCTTCAACCAATACCGCCCCCCCCGCTTCTTCATCCCTTCCCGCATCAATACTCCTCCGAAAATAGCCTCGCAATGTAGGACCAACTGTTAGTTTGTCCGCGTAAACCAACAGTTTGCGCTACAAAAATCTTCAATCCCTGCCCGACCCTAAACCCGCTCCGCCCGCCCCTCGGCGTCAAAATAATCTTCAGCCGCTACCAGCCCCCAGTTTAACAGCAGCGCCAACAACGCCACCACCACCGAACCCGACAAAATCTTGTCATACCGGTTCTGCGCAATCCCATCAAACAACAACGTTCCCAGTCCACCTGCGCCGAACTTCGCTCCAATCGTCGCAATTGCCGTCGCCGTCACCGCCGCAATCCGCAAACCCGCCAGAATCACCGGCAGCGCCAGCGGAAACTGCACCAGCCACCACCGCTGCCAGCCGTTCATCCCCATGCCCTCCGCCGCTTCCATCATCGTCGGTGAAATCCCCTGCAAGCCCGCCACAATATTTCGCACCAGAATAATTTGCGTGTAGATAACGAGCGCCGCAATAACCGACCGCTGATTTAGACCAAAAACAGGCAGCAGCAAAATCAGCAGCGCAATACTCGGAATCGTATACAGCGTACCCAACACCCCCATCACCCCCGCCGCCAGCCGCTCATACCGGTTCAATAGCAGCCCTAACGGCAGCGCCACGCCCATCGAAATCAGCAGCGCCGCGCCCACCATAAACAGATGCTGCCCTGTCAGCCGCACAATCACGTCAAACTGGTCAACCAGATAGCCCATGCCATTAACCATTTTCCCGGTTTTCCGTCGCCCGGCGAATACTGTCCAGCGTCAGCCACCCCACCGCAGCGCCATCATCCATTACTGTCAGCCCCGCAGCCGTACTGCGCAGCAACAGCGACAGCGCCTGCCGCAAGGTATCATCCTGGCTGATAATGTGCCTCAGGTCAGGCGGCGGCCCCAGTGGCAGCGGTTCCATCGCCGACTCCACCCGCACCAGACCCAACTGCCGCACCATATCTTCCGCCCCCACCAACTGGTACACAAACTCATTCGCCGGCTGGCTCAGAATGGCAAACGGCGTATCGTACTGCACGATTCTGCCGGCACGCATCACCACAATCTTATCCGCCAGCCGCAGCGCCTCCTCCACGTCATGCGTTACAAACAGAATCGTTTTCTTCAGCTTCCGCTGCAAATGCCGCATTTCATCCTGCAAACCGCTGCGCGTAATCGCGTCCACCGCCCCAAACGGCTCATCCATCAAAATTACCTGCGGGTCCCCCGCCAACGCCCGCGCCACCCCCACCCGCTGCCGCTGCCCACCCGACATCTGCGCCGGATACCGGTCTCGGTACTCTGCTGGCGGCAAATCCACCAAAGCCAGCAATTCATCCACCCGCGCCTGCGTCTTCGCTGCCGGCCATTTCAACAAATTCGGCACCACAGCCACATTTTGCGCCACCGTCATATGCGGGAACAACCCAATCTGCTGGATAACGTAACCAATGCGCCGCCGCAGTTCCGTCACATTCATCTGCCGGATATCGGTATCTTGCAAATAAATACTGCCGGCAGTCGGCTCATACAACCGGTTCACCATCTTCAACAGCGTCGTCTTCCCACACCCCGAAGGCCCCAACAACACCACAAAACTCCCATCGCGCACCGTAAAACTGCAATCCTCCACCGCCGCCCGCGGCGCATTGGCAAATTGCTTAGACACATGCTCAAACCGGATAGCCGCCATAGTCAATCCCAAAGCTCTGATCCTAACAGTTTTGTAGCCTTAAATGGGGGGCAGCAGCGCCGCCCTTAATCGTGGTAGGTATCAGCCCCGCCGTCGCCAATGCTTTATTGCCCGTGTTGGAACAACATTGCCTGTAAACCATTTGCCAGGGAACCAGCAACATGCCCCACGG
>CAYQYJ010000041.1:0-17011 GCA_964421605.1 uncultured Ardenticatenaceae bacterium
CCGACCAGGCATAGATGGTCAGCGGATCCAGCGGCGTGGCAAAGGTGTAGCTGGTATCCTGCGTCACGGCGTATTGCAGCGCGCCGCTGCTCAGGTTCTTCACTACCAGCAGGTAATTAATGCCTTGATTGGCTGCATTCCACTGGAAGGTGGGAACCAACGGTTGATCCACGCCAATGGGGGATACTATGGTGGGCGCGCCGGGCACACCGCTTAAGATGGACAACGTGGCGTCCGCGTCGTGCATCAGGTTGCCATCGGTGGCATGGACAGTGAAGGGGTGATTCCCGGCGCTGGCTCCATTGACTGTCACGGTCATGTTGCTGCTGCCAGGCACAGCCACGGGGTTGATGTCGAAACTTGCCGAAGCACCATTGGGCAAACCGACGGCGCTCAGGGTCACATTACCTGTGTAACCTGCTTTGGGCGTCAGATTGACAAGGGCGCTGTCGCTGCCGTTGTTGCAGACAGCCAACTCGCTTTCTGGCACTTCCAGGTTAAAGTCTGGGGCCAGGGCAGGGCCCAGGACGAACAACCCCTGTTCAATGCCGCTGACAATGACGACGCCGCTGTCAAAGAACGGGTAGACGCTCCAGGCGCCATTGAAGCTGGGACTGTCGCTGCTGGGGTAAATGTCGAAGAAGGCTTCTTCGCTGAGATCGGCAGTGGCTACGCCTGTGATGTCCAGGATGCGCAAGCCGCTGCGATAGTTAGCCTGATAGACGTAGCTGCCCCATACATACTGGTTGTGGTCAATGGCTGGCGTGGTGCCATCATGATAACCGACCAAAACAGGCGCAGTCAGGTTGGACACATCAAAGACGCGGGTGCGGGTGTTATGTCCAAAACTTTGCTCGTCTAATTCGTCGTCAATCAGCAGATAGTGGTGGTCGTCGGTCAGCCATCCCTGGTGAGTGTAGCGGCTGTTGGCATACGGCGTGCGCGAAAGCTGCACCGGCGCCAGATGATTAGTCACGTCCACAATGGTGACAGTGTCTTCGTTGGAATTGAAGCAGATTTCTTTGCCAAAGTAGTTGGCATCTGGCCCATGATAGATGACGCATTGGGCGTCGTGAGTATAGCCGTCGGAACTGAAGCAGCCGGCGTTGGTCGGGTTGAGAGGATTCTGAATGTTAACCATTGACAGACCGCCGCTGCACGTGTTGGTTCCCACGCCATAGGCATAACCTGAATCTTCATTGAGCACCAGGTTATGGGCGTTGCTCCAACCGGCATAGTGGGCGTCTTCTGTGAAAGTGGCCGGCGGGTTGGGAACGTTGCGTAGCCTGGTCAGGTCGAAAACCTGCATCCCATGACTGCTGGCTTCGCTAACGATGAAGGCGTAGTTGTTATAGACTTTGATATCTCGCCAGGTGGAAGAGCTGGAATGAGTGGGTAGATTGCCCAGGTAAATAGGGTTCTCCGGATCGCTGATGTCTACAAAAGCGGTGCCGCTGGTGCGCCCCATCAAGGCATACTCTTTGCCATCCAGGGGGTCAGTCCAACCCCAGATGTCGTTTCCATTCCCGCCGCCGATGTTGGCGAGAGGCATGAAAGCCAGCAAGTCAACGTTATCGCAGGGGTAAGTGCCGGCAAAACCATTGACGCAGGGCACTGCCGCCAACGGTTCCAGGTCTTGGGGAGCCTGATAATCTTCTAGGAAGCGCTGCTGGTAAGGCGTAAACCAGGGGCCATCCCCTTTCACTTTGTCTTCGGCAGCGGACAGTGTTCTGCTCCAGGCCAACGCCAACAGCAGGACAGCCATCATAAGCAGTCCAAGCAGGACTTTCCGGGGTTGAACAGCAAGTTTCACGAGTACCTCCAAGGTATAAACAACAAGTTGACCGAACCAAACAGCCGTTCGTGGAGCCAGGCAGAGGGCGTTAGGGGAGAAGTTTTAAGTCCGGTCGTTGGCAATAAAATTAGAAAGACAGATCAGGGGGCAGCGTTTCAGGCAGCGAGCAAAACTGCTGCCCCACGGATCTGGCTGTTCTTAAGTTTTAGCAGCGCCTGATTGGCCGCAGCCAGGGGAAAGCGCTCTACGTGACTGCGAATAGGAATCTCCGCAGCCAGACGCAAAAACTCAGCGGCGTCTTGCCGTGTGAAATTGGTGACGCTGCGCAAAGTACGTTCACCATACAGCAGTTGGTACGGCAGTTCAGGAATAGGTGTAAGGTGGACGGCGTTGATAGCCAGGGTTCCGCCAGGGCGTAAGTGGCGCAGCGCCTGCGGAATAAGCGAGCCAACCGGGGCAAAGGTGATGCCGGCATCTAACTCCACCCCAATCTCTGCCTCAGCGCCTCCTGCCCACACCGCACCCAGCGACTGCGCCAGATGGCGATGGTCCTTGCTGCGGGTAAAGACGTAAACCCGGCAGTCCCAATAATGCGCCACCTGGATGACCAGGTGCGCGCTGGCGCCAAAGCCATAAAGGCCCAGCTTGCCGCCAGGTTGTATACCGCAGAGACGGAGAGCGCGATAGCCGATGATACCCGCGCACAATAACGGCGCAGCCTCTTCGTTGCTAAACGGCTCTGGGATCGGGTAAGCAAAACGCTCGTCCACCACCATCTGTTGGGCATACCCGCCGTGCGCGTGCAGACCGGTGAAGCGGGCTTGGGGACAGAGGTTTTCCAATCCCTGCCGGCAGTAGTCGCATTCACCGCACGTCCAGTTCAGCCAACCCACGCCCACGCGGTCGCCTACTGCAAAGCGATCAGCCCCCGGTCCGTGCTGGAGCACGCGCCCCACCACTTGATGTCCGGGAATAATGGGCAATGTGGGTAGTTCCAGGTCACCCTCCACCGTATGTAAATCCGTGTGGCAAACGCCGCAAACCATCACCTGCAGTTGCACCTGACCTGGCCCTGGGGCGTCTACCAGCCAATCGCACCCTACCAATGGGCCTCTTGCCACAGGCTGTGGGCTTTTTAACATCATGGCGTGCATAGCGGGCATGTATTTGGGATAACAACTCACTCTTTGGAGAGTCTAGACGCTTTCCAGAGAGGGCGCATAAGAACAAAATGGGGAACAGCTATTACCATTTTCAGGTAACGTCGGGGTTCAGGTAGTTGTTCGCACTGGTAGCGCTTGCAGAAAAAGCCGGCTTCTGGTTGCACAGTTGCAAGACGCCCCATTCATGCGGAACATCGCTGCCTGCCGGCACAAAGCTCAGCCAGTATAACAGATTTTCCGCAGTTGGGGAGTAGAAGATCTGTATTTTCAGCAGGCTGGTTTTGAGGTTCTTAATCGTAGCCAATTATGAGCTTGTTGAAGTTATGGATCATTTTTTTGACAAATTTGTTCAGGCGGGCTACTATTTTTGCGGCTTTATGATAATTGCACAGATGGGCGTTCCACAGCGCCAGGCCCCCTTTGGGGGTGACGCGGCGGAGGTTTCTCACCGCGAGGTGAGACTAAGGCCAGTTAACCAGACTGGCTGAAAAGCGATTAGATCGGCGGATGCCTCCCAGGATAACCACATCCTGATGCCCAGCTCCAGGCAAAGCTATGTTGCTCATGACCCATAAGCGGCACGGGCAACACCGCAGTGGTGGTGCACAGCGACGATGGCTGTCACCTTTTGCTTTTCCTTTGGGGCGCACCCATCTCCAGCACAATTTATCACTCAACCGGGCGATGCTGCTTCGCCGGTCGCTGTCTGCCGCTTTCTGGCGCTGCGCTTGCCGAAGATGGGTCGCTCACATGCTCCCTGCGTGGAGGACAGGCATTACGCGCCGTCTCCCGCCAACTTTGGAGGATATTATCATGTGTGGAATTGTT
Organism: uncultured Ardenticatenaceae bacterium; assembly: GCA_964421605.1. GTDB lineage: Bacteria > Chloroflexota > Anaerolineae > Promineifilales > Promineifilaceae > JAGVTM01. Next base: position 3,787 of record CAYQYJ010000041.1, read on the forward strand.
GGATATGTGGGCCCGCGCCAGGCTACGGAAATCATTATGGAAGGGTTGAAGCGGCTGGAGTATCGGGGGTACGACAGTGCCGGCATTGCCGTCCTGTCACAAAACGGCGCCGTCGCTGTGCAAAGAGAGGTCGGGAAATTACACAACCTGGCTAATCTACTACAACAAGAACCTCTCGTTGGGCAGATTGGTATTGGCCATACCCGTTGGGCCACGCACGGCGTACCTAGCCAGCGCAACGCCCACCCCCACACCAGTATGCACGGTCACGTGACGCTGGTGCACAATGGCATTGTGGAAAACTTTGTCTCTCTGCGCGATGAATTAGAGGCAGAAGGGGTCGTTTTTCAATCTGACACCGACACGGAAGTGATCGCCCAACTGATCGAACGGTATTTAGAAGCGGGTTACGATCTGGTCGCTGCTGTTCGCCAGACTTTACGCCAGTTGAAGGGCGCTAACGCCGTTGTCGTCATGAGCGTAGATACGCCTGATTTGCTCATTGCCGCCCGCCTGGGCAACGCTGGCGGGATCACGCTAGGCGTGGGAGCCGAGGAGATGTTTGTGGCTTCCGACATCCCCGCGATTTTGGAACATACGCGCCAGATGATTTTCCTGGAAAGTCGCCAGATGGCCGTGATACGCCAGCATGGGTATCAGGTGATCCAACTGGACACTGGTCAGAATGCGCCAACGGAGATTCACACGATTCCCTGGGACCCGGTTAGCGCCATTAAGGGGGAGTACAAACATTTCATGCAGAAGGAAATTTTTGAACAGCCGCGCGCCATTATTGACACCCTGCGCGGGCGCGTAGATTTTGAGCATGGCTGCATTTCCCTGCCCGAAATGAACCTGACGCCCGCTCTGGCACAGCGGCTGCAAAAAATCGTTATCGTGGCTTGTGGAACCAGCTACTATGCCGGGTTGGTGGGCAAATATCTGCTAGAAAATATCGCCCGCGTCCCTACAGAGGTAGAGTATGCCTCTGAGTTTCGCTATTACAATCCAATCCTTACGCCTGATACAGCCGTGCTGGCTATCACCCAGTCGGGTGAAACGGCGGACACGCTGGCTGCCAGCGAGGTGGCGCGGCAGCAAGGGGCGATTTCCTGGTCAATTGTCAACGTCATTGGCAGCCAGTCTATGCGGCTGGCGGATGGGTACATTGCCATGCACAGCGGGCCAGAAATTGGCGTAGCCACCACCAAGGCGTTTACGGCTTCGCTGGTTGACCTTTATTTGCTGGCGGGCGCATTGGGCCATTTGCGTGGCGTGTTGTCTGACGCCCGCATGATGGAACTGGTGACCGATCTGTCCCGCCTACCTGAACTGGCGGGGCAGGCTCTGCAGCTTGATGGGGTGTGCGCAGAGTTAGCCAGCCGCTACCATAAGCCAGAGAATTTTCTTTTTCTGGGGCGGGGTATTAACTATCCTATTGCTATGGAAGGGGCGCTCAAATTGAAGGAGATCAGCTACATTCATGCCGAAGGGTATCCGGCGGGCGAAATGAAGCATGGCCCTATTGCGTTGATTGATGAAACCATGCCTGTGGTAGCGATTGCCACGCAGGATACCATCTATGAGAAGATGCTCAGTCAGGTTGAACAGGCGCGGGCGCGCGGGGGCGTGGTGATTGCGATTGCTACGGAAGGGGATGACCTGATCCGGAGTAAAGCGGATGAGGTGTTGTTTGTGCCGGCATCTCCTCCCCTCCTATCCCCCATCATTAACGTAATTCCCTTGCAACTTCTCAGTTACCACATTGCCGTGCGCCGCGGCTGCGACGTAGACCAGCCGCGCAATCTGGCGAAGTCCGTCACCGTGGAGTAGGGTAAAAAAAGTGCGGCGCACCCCTGAGGCGCGCCGCACTTCCATCTTATTAGCTTAGCCAGCCATAGCCATATCGGCTTCTTTACTCTGGCGAGAACCGCGCACGGCGCCCAACAACATCCCCTTCATTTCTGGCGGGGCGGAGGTCAATGCCCACACGGCGGATTTAACGATGGCGCTGAACGTGCCGGCATTGATATACCGTTTCGTCGGATCAGCCAGGCCCACCGCCGGTGACGTAAACTCTGCATTCTGGATCAGCGACATAATTTGCTTCGTCGCCGCCTTGGTATCCAGCGTGCCGGCTTCTACCTGCTCCATCACTGTCACCGCCTGGTCAAACAACTTCTTGAAGCCAGGGTGATTGCTGCAGAACAGCCCCATGGGCGGCTGGTTTTGCGGCAACAGGGCGCTATCGTGCGTCTTCTCATACTGGCGGAAGATGCTGGCCAGACGCAAGTCGCCCAAACCCACACCCAATGCCCAGATGCGGAACCAGGCGTTCCACAGCTCATAATCGCGGAAGGCCACATACGAACCCCACACCAGCAGGTCATTGTGCGTGATATTGTTTTGCTGCAACTCTTCCAGGTAGGCAAAACGTTCTTCGCGGAAGTCGTCCTCTTTCACCGCTTGCAGCAGCATGGGGATCAGGGCGTTAATAGCCTCCATCGTGTTAGCCAGCCCGCGCGAGAAGAGGGCGTCAATGTTACCCGAAGCCTGCGCCAGCAAACACCAACGGTCGCCGATGGTCTTCTTAGAAGAATATTGAATGCGCCCAGTGGACACCCAGGGACGTACCACTTTGGCATCCTTAAACTGCATGCCCACGCTGGGCAGTTTTTCTGCCCACATGTCCCACTCTTCCTGCGGCGTCATATCGTTCGGCTTGGGATATCTGCGCGAATCAAACTGCCAGCCAACGCTCACCAGCGGATTGGTGGAATCTGGGTGATTGTCAAACGGAATAACCCACATCCAGCCGCCATCAAAGATATGATGGCAGGTGCCGCTGTACCATTTTTCAGGTTGGCCGTGTACGTTGCCCACCAATTCGTCATAATCCTTCACGTCAATCATGTGTGTAAACAACGTGCGCGAATGGGTGCGCGCCCGCGTGGGGTTGTCCCGCAGGTCGAATTTGTCAGCCAGGGGAGAACGGAACCCGGCGGCATCTACCAGATAGCTGGCGGTGAAAACTTCACCTTTGTCCGTGGTTAAGGTCACCCCACTGTCGTTCACGTCTACGTCTGCCACGCGCGTGTTTTGCATCCCCACGGTGCCATGATGCAGCGCTGCCTGATACAAATAGGCGTCTATGTCCTGGCGGAACAGGTGGGCTTCATATCCTTCACGGAAAGGGGGGATCACCAACTGATTAGCCTCAGCCGGGTTTTGTGGCTGACCCATCCGGTGATAGATAAAGCCGAAGTTCCGCTTTTCGCCACAGGCCGAGGTGACGTGCTTACGGATGTTTTCTCCAGAGCCAACGTGCCACAACTCTTCAATACCATACTGCTCAGCCATGATCTTGACTAGCCGCAGGGTATGGCGAACGGTAGATTCGCCGATGACAAAACGGGGATGCGTGGCGGCGTCTAGCAGCAGCACGCTCACGCCCTTGTTAGAGAGAACGGTTGCCAGGAAACTGCCGGCAATACCCGCCCCCAAGATGGCCACGTCAAATTGATTGGCGCTTTTCATACTGATTTTTTCTCCAATTGATAAGTGAGTGAGTTGAAAGAAAACCATTCAATTGTGGCTGGTCCCCCTATCACGACGAGGCACAGTTGGTTCAACTGTCTCGAAGCAGGCATCCCGCTTGCGACGTCGCTGAATGATATGGTTTCTAACCACAACAGAATTACGAATAAAGGTTTGGCAGGCAATTAGCCCTGCCTGCCAGACGAGTAGCTCGCGCCTGAGAAAAAGGCAGATTTGCGCCGTTTGTCAGCTTCAATGAGTTTTTGAGTATCTCAGGCAAGGAACACGTGCAGCCACTTTTGCTTGTGATATCTCGCATTGTAGCCGTTACCAGGCAGCATGTCAAGATATTGTAGAGAGAAAAATAGTGAGTAAATTATAAGTGAAAAGGTTTTGCACAACCTTTGGACAGTTATCCCTCACCGCGCCCCTTTGGATTGGCTCTTATGGCAGCCATAATGAATACTTACCCGACAAAACGGGCGAAAAATATCGGCGCCGGGCAGTTTTGGCGTATATGTGCCAAAAATTGCCAAAAAAAATGGGTATCAGCCCCGCCGCAAGCGGGGCTGATACCCACAAGGATAAGCTAAGCGCCCTTTAGCGAGCCAGGGCCGCCGCTTCTTTGCTGCGTTCGGACCGGATAACGGCCCCCAGGAGCCAGTCTTTCATCTCTGGCGGAGCCGACGTGAGCGCCCACGCTGCCGATTTGACGACGGCCCCAAACGTACCTGCATTGATGTAGCGATGCTCAGGGTCTCCCAGGCCAATCGCTGGCGAGGTGAATTCCGCATGTTGGATCAGCGACAGGATTTCTTTAGTGGCTGTCTTGGTGTCTTTCGTGCCGTTTTCCACCTGTTCCATGATGGCGATGCCCTTGTAGAACAGATCGCGGAAGCCAACGTGGTTGGAGTAGAACAGACCCATTGGCGGTTCGTTGTCCGGCAGCAGGCTGGCGTCGTGCGTCTTCTCATAGCGACGTACAATACTCGCCATGCGCAGATCGCCAATCCCTACGCCCAGGCCCCAGATACGGAACCAGGCGTTCCACAAATCATAGTCCTGCCAGGAAACGTAGGAAGCCCAGACCATCAGGTCGCTGTGCTTGACGTTGTTTTCTTGCAGTTCATTCAGATACTGGAACCGATCGGCGCGATAGTCATCATCTTTAATGGCCTCTATCAGCAGCGAAGCCAGGGCATTCAGCGCCTCCATGGCGTTGGCTAGACCGCGGGAGTAGAGGGCGTCAATAAAGCCGGCGGAGTGGGAGAGCAGCGCCCAACGGTCGCCCACAGTTCTTTTCGCGGAGTATTGGATACGACCTGTAGAGACCCAGGGGCGCACCACTTTGGCATCTACGAACTGCGCCTTAATGCTGGGGAAGCGATCCATCCACATATCCCACTCTTCCTGCGGCGTCATGTTGGTGGGCTTGGGGAAACGGCGCGAGTCGAGCTGCCAGCCAACGCTGACCAATGGGTTGGTGGAGTCGGGATGGTTGTCGAACGGGATCACCCACAGCCAGCCGCCGTCAAAGATGTGGTGGCAGGTGCCGTTGTACCATTTTTCAGGCTGACCGTGCACATTCCCCATGATTTCATCGTAATCTTTGACGTCAATCATGTGCGTGAACAGGCCGCGTGAATGCGTTCTGGCTCGCGGCGGGTCATCGCGCAGACCAAATTTCTGCGATAGGGGAGAGCGGAAGCCGGCGGCGTCCACGATGTAGTTGGCGGTATAGGTGTCACCCTTGTCTGTTTTCAAGGTGACGCCCATTTCGTCTATGTCCACTTCCGTGACGCGGGTATTTTGCATGCCTACTGTGCCGTAGTGCAGGGCAGCCTGGTAGAGGTAGGCGTCAATGTCCTGGCGGAAGAGGTGCGCTTCATACCCTTCGCGGAAGGGGGGGATGACCATTTGGTTGGCTTCGCGTGGATTTTGCGGCTGGCCTTCGCGGTGATAGATGAAGCCAAAATTGCGCTTTTCCCCACAAGCGGAAGTGACGTGTTTGCGGATATTGTTACCCGTACCCATGTGATGCAGTTCTTCAATGCCGTACTTTTCGGCCATCAGGCGCACCATGCGCAGGGTATGGCGTACAGTGGATTCACCGATCACAAAGCGGGGATGCGTGGCGGCATCAATGACGAGGACGCGCGCGCCCTGATGGGACAAAATCGTAGCCAGCATACTGCCGGCAATGCCGGCCCCAATAATGGCTACATCGAACTGATTAGAACGTTTCATGTTTATGATCTCCATTTTGTTTGAACTACACGCGCTACCAGACTTGCTTCTACCCCGCCGCAGCACAGTCATCTCAACCGTCTGGAGCAGGCATCCCGCTAACTGCGACGTTCGCGCGGCAGGCAAGCTGGCAACAGCCAATTACATTTTGGAACATCATTACTGGGCAGACTTTTCAGCAAAACCGGGGGGCAACAGCAACGGTTAAAGCGCCAGGTTTGGGGAAATGCCAGCAGTTTTACCCTCTCTGTGCCAGGTTTTACCAGGACGGCAGATGTAACACCAACGTGAGGCAGTTTGTGCGATTCTGCACACGCTGCCACTTCCTGAATTGTATCCAGGAGGTATGGCTGTGTCAAACGGCGCAGAAGCCTTACGGTCAGGAATCTGTGCCGCTGTATAGGATTATTTGCCACCGATCAGGGTTCGACGACGCGCTTGATAGCCCGACCTAAAAAGATACGTTCAAACGACTCGCCAGGCATTAGCTCCCGCAGGCGCACAGCCAGGGACGCCCGCCTGCCAACGATATAATGCAGTCGCGGTTTATTGGAGGTTAACGCTTCGTGTACAGTGCGCGCCACATCTACGTTGGTTGTGGGCGAAGATTCTACCAGTTCATCAGCCAGCTTCTCTTCTTTTTGGAACCAGGCGTAGTAAGGGCTGTTTGGGTTGTTGGCTGCTTTAGCCAGACCGCGATTGACTGTCCAGCGTTCGTTCTTGACGATGGCTGGGGCAATGGCGCTGACGTGAATGCCCAGAGGCATGACTTCCTGGTAGAGGGATTCGGCAAACCCTTCCAGGGCGAATTTGCTGGAACAGTAGGCGGTGCGGGCCATCGAAGCAATACGACCGCCGATGGAGGTGATATACAGCAGGCGACCGCGACGGGCGGCGCGCATGTGTGGCAGCACCGCGCGGGTGACCGCCATCGCCCCAAAGACGTTGATGTCATAGACGCGGCGAATTTCCTGGTCTTCGCAATCTTCAAAGTAACCGCGCAGGCTGATGCCGGCATTGTTCACTGCCCCAAAAATGCCGCCAGACTCAGCCAGAATACTATTCACCGCCGCGGCAATGCTGGCTGAGTCCATTACGTCCAGGAGTAAAATGCGCAGCGAAACGTTTCGCTGCGCGGCCTGCGTTTCCACATGCTCCTGCTGGTCGGCAAAGGGAATTGTCGCATAGACATTGAAACCCCGCTCCGCCAGATAAAGCGACATTTCCAGGCCCAGTCCAGTGCCTGCGCCCGTGATCAGGATGGTGTCTTTCATTAATCTCCCGTCTCGGCCTGTTCCAGCATGGGGTCTGGCGACTTGAAGAATTCATCCATCAATTCGACCAGTTTTTCCGGCTCTTCCAACGGTCCAAAATGACCGCCGCCGTGCAGAATGACGGATTGGGCGTGGGGCCAGACTTCGCGCAGATAGTCAAACGTACCCATGAAGTAAGAGTCGGAGCCATAGACCAGCAGGGTGGGGTGGCGGAAGGCGGAGATGAGTTCCAGGGTCATGCCGGCAATTACCTGATAATCATCCACCAATGACGTCTCATTCACCAACCGCAGCAGCGGTCCTCGCTTCCGCGGCAGTGATTTGGCGGGTCCATAGAACTTCGGTGTATCCAGGCTCAAGTTCAGCAGATATTGGAAGTCGCTGTACTTCTCCGGCGGCACTTCTACCCCCACCTCAGCCAGGCGACCTACCCAGAAGTCCCAACCAACCCAATCAGACTTCATGCGCTCGTGTACCAGAGCCGCCAGTCCTGGCTCAATCAGCACCAGTTTATCCACCCGCTGCGGGTTCATGATGGCAAAATGCAGACAGACGTCGGCGCCAAAGCTGTGCCCGACAATGTGCGCCTTTTCGATGCCCAGGGAATCCAGCAATCCTTCCAGGTCGCCTGCCAGTTCTTTGGTGGTGTAACCCTTGGGTGTGCGCGTGGTGAAGCCGTGACCACGCATATCCAGCGTGGTCAGCTTGTAGCTGTCGCGCATCAAAGGAACCATGCGTAGGTGCCACACCGCCAGATTGCCCAGCAAGCCGTGTACCATCACCACGTCTGGGCCTTCGCCGACCTGCCAGTAATGTACATTGATGTCGTTTACTTCTACGTTGGACAAATCTAACCTCCAGATCATCAGAAGCCGCAGGCTGCTGTGGTCAAGCAACTACCTGTGCTTTTTGCTGATGTTCAACTGGGGCTCTGATGCCGCAGTTGCTCGTTTTCATAGCAATCCCATCAAGGTTATCTTGACAGGCTCTGCTCTCAATCTATATATCCTAACTCCATCAGGCGCGCCAGAATGGCGGCTTCCGCATCCTCATCGTACAGTTCATCATAGCTGTCTTCTGATTCTGGCCCGCCAGCGGATGTTGTTGGCGCAGCCATTTGCACGGGATGAAGGCGCTGGTGGGCTTCTTCATAAATCTCGCCAGGCACGCGCCCTTCCAGGTCGCTGGGGATGCCCATGTCCAGGCTGTACAGGAGAATGGGCGTGATGTCCAGGATGGAGAGTTCACTCGCATTTAGCCCTTGTTGCAGCCCAGGCCCCTGCCCGATGAAAATTCCCAGGGGGCGGTGTGTGCCTTCAGGCTTGGCGCGGGGTTTCAGCGGCGCATCTGATGGCAGGATAGACACCAGACCGCCATCGCGCAGCACCAGCGTTAAATCAGGCGCCAGCTTTTGAGCTGTGCCGGCAAACGCCTCTTCTTGCGTGTGGATTTCCACCACGATGGGTTCGCCTGTTTGGGTATCTTTGAACGCAACCAGTTCAGCCATCAGGCGGGCGCGAAAGGCTTCATACTCAGATGCCGGCACGCCCGGATCGCCCGGATTTTCCGCCTTGAGGATATGAATGCCGTTGCTGGTGGGCGTAGAAGCATAGGCTAACGTTTTGCTCCAGTCAAACCAATGGATATGGCGCGATAAATGCCCCATGCCCAGGGTGCCCCCGCTGGTGTCAATAGACAGGTTGTCCACCCAGGTCAGATACCCACGCTCAGCCAACCAGGTGTTGATGTGGAAAACTTCCGTGGTAGCGCCAAAGCCATGATCAGAAGCCAGGATAATGGTGGCTTCAGACCCAGCCAACCCAACCAGTTGACCGATTGCCTGGTCAAGTTTGTGGAAGTAGTTGAAGCACATGTCGCGGATGCGTATCTCTTCCGCAGTGGGGTTGGCGGGCCAATAAGCCGGGTCAATGAAGCGCCACAACAGGTGACCTATTTTATCCGGCCCATCGAACAGAACGGCTACCAGATCGGAGGGTTCATTCTCCATCAGGTAGCTGGCAACTTTGAGCCACTGCTGCTCACGGCGTGTGTGCAGTTCGATCCAGGCGGCGTACTCTTCTTCAGCGGCGCCCTCAGTAGCTTTGGCTTCCAGAGCCATGTCCATGGCTAACTCGCGTACATTAAAGCCTGGCAGCGCCTTAAGCCGGTCGTACAGGTTGCTGGGATAGCAGCCCAGGCGCAACTGCCGCCAGGGAATCCAGCCGGCGACAACGTGTCCATTTAACTCTGGCGCGGGAAACATCAAGGGAAAATTCAGCACCGTAACGCTCAGGCCATTTTTGTTGACCATGCTCCAGACGGTTTCGGTGCGTACGTCCTTCGAAGTGGAAAATTCAATCTTTTCGCTGTCGGCGGCGGATTTCTGGAAGAAATCAAAAATGCCGTGATGGCCTGGGCGGCGCCCCGTCATTAAGGATGTCCAGGCGGGTGGGGTCAATGCCGGCACAATCGTCCGCAGCTTTGCCCGTACCCCGCCATCCACCAATGATTTCAGGTTGGGCATAAGCCCTTGCGCCATGAAGGGGTCCAACACCGTGAACGTTGCCCCATCCAGACCAATCAATAAACTCTTACAACTCATTACGTTACTCCGTTTGTTGCCTCACTTCATTTGCTCCATCTCGTTGTTGTCAGGCGGTTCAGTTGATGTGTTGGTGCGTGAACGCCACCCATTCCGCCACAGAAACGTCATTGAACTCGCGCTGGCCTATTTCCGCCAGGAAATCGGCGTAGGGAATGGGACGATTGTAATGCTCCACGATCGAATTGCCTAAGACAACCACGTCTAGCGATTGCAAATTCAAGCCACGGAACAAGAGTGTTTCGGGGGTAACTTCACCTTCGTAATCCCAATCCTCCGCCAGTTGTTCCAGCAGAGTCAATACGTAGGTAAGCACCTCATCTTTACTATAGGTCATAATCTAATACTCTCGCTTCTTTGATCTCAACGGCGCGGACAAATAAACTGCCTGTTGCCGATTACGGCGCACCTGTTTGTAGCGCTGTCATTCAAGGTAGTGCTGCCTGCTCGCAAACGGAAAGCGGTGAAAGCGCCCCCAGCCCAGACGAACATGCCCTATAAGCATACCTCAATTAACGGCAGTGGCAATAATAAATCCCTCATCTTGCCCCGTTACCGCAGTCAGGGTGCGCCCGCGCAGCGCGGGGAACTCTTGCCCCATTCGCTCAGACGCCTCGAATTCAATGACGCCCTTCTGCGGATTGATGCGTTGGGCAATAAAGCTCAGCGGCCCGTGAGCCATGCCCTGCCCGATGGCTTTGCCCACCGCTTCTTTGGCGCACCACAGCCGCAAATCCCAGCGTTCGCCATCCGCCTGCCCTGACTGCGCTAACAGCGCCTGTTCCTCAGGCGTAAAAGCAGCGTTGGCAAATTCCGCCAACTGTCGCTCCTCAGGTTCCATGTCAATGCCCACACTGCCGCCCAGTCGGGCCGCCGCGGCAGCTACTCCGGCGGTGTGCGTAATGGAAATCTCAATGGGTTGGTCAACCTGGCTCAGCCAGTCGCCCTGCACAATGGGGCGCCTGTTTTCGTCCTGACCAATTTCAATGTCAGCCGGACAGAGGAGTAAGCCATACTTTTGCTTGAGCAAATACCGCACGGCGTCCTTTGCCGCTGTACGCCCCAGCAGCCACTCAATCCGCCGCTTGGGTGGTCCCTCCATGCTGCGCCAGGTCGCGCGTTCGCGGCGATTCAAGGCCAGGTACGCCAACACCTTGCCCCACAAACCAAATGAGGCGTCGAAGAAACCTTCAGGAAATTCAGGGATGCGCACTGCCGCTGCGTCGGCGCCCAGTCCAACTTGCGCTGCTTCCCAGGGCAGGCTGAGCATGGCCGCCGGGGGGTTCAACTCAAAGCGATAAAAGTGCCAGGTCAGGCCATAAAACCGCTTGTCCTCCCAACTGAGCAACTGCATCCACATGTTGCCCTGCGGATCAATAATGTCAATGTCCGAGTAAGTACGACCATCATCGGTTAGATTGACATAAGCGCGGAAAGTGGCTTGTTCCGGGTGGCGAATGGGGGGGCGATAGAATCGGATTTCACCCAAACGGTAAGGGAAGATGATAAACCCTTCCGCCAGGTTTTCCATGGTCCACAACCCGACAACCTGCCCGGCGGCGTCCAGAATGGCCGGATCGGTGATGAAGTCAGGTTCACGATCCTGGAAGTGGTGGTCGCGCGGCAGCGCCTGTAAGGTGGCTTCCAATCCATTGTCGCCTGTGCGCGTGACGCCGGCGATAGCCCGAAAATCAGCCCCGTGGAACAAACCCTCTGCGTAAATATTGCCCGGATGCCAGCGGGAGGGGTGCTCATTGGTTAACTGTAATGGCTTGGGCGTCGGGGCGTCTGGATAGGCAGAACCAAACACCATAGTGCCTTCAATCAACGGCATTTTGATGTTAGAACCGGGTTCGCCATCAGCCAGATGCAGCCGCACGTCCACCTCGTTGTTTTTAGCGCCTGTCTTGCGCTTCGCCACCAGCCGCAGCGTTAGCGTGTCGTTTTCCACGATAACCCAGCGATAGCCGCGCACTTCTTTCATCCCGACCAGTAGCTGGTCAGGAATGAGGGTAGCTGCCGTTTCAGCCAGAATCTCCATGCTCACCGTAAACGGGACAACGGGCAAGCCAATGAGCGATTTGTCATTGACGGAGATGTCTCGCCCTAGCGTGTGGTGATGCAAGAAGGTGTCCTTTTGCAGGTCCAGTTTGCAGAGAGCTACCAACTGTTGGCCCGGCGTGATACTTTCAATTTCACGCACAAATGGGTATTTATGCGGCGTCTGCGGTGCGACGGTAGGAGCGGTTGCTGCCGTTGGCGTCGCGCTCGCATTTTGCGCCATGGCGTTTACCATTTCTTGCAAGGTGCGCAGGGTAGACACGCGATCCATTTGCTCAGGCCCGATTAACTGCGTGGCTTCATTGAACGCGCCCAGAATCTCCACCCGCTTAATGGAGTCAATACCCAGGTCGGCTTCCAGGTCTGCCGTCATGTTCAGCAGTTCTGGTGGATAACCGGTCCGTTCGCTGACGAGCTGCAGTAGGGAGTCGGCAATCTTAGCGGCAGTCCAGGCAGGCGCAGCCGGCGCGGCGGTTGGTTTTGCTGCCACTGGCTGGACGGGAGGATGAACCACAGGCGCGGCTGGGGGGGGAGCCGGCGGCGCTGCTATCATAATGGCAGGCGCGGGCATAGCGACAGGCAGGACAGGCGGCGCAGCCGCTTGCGGCGGATAGGGCGGCGGCGTCAACCGGGCTGCCGGCATGGGCGGTGGAGCGATGGAGGGAGTCGCTGCCGGCAGGATGCCTGTTCCTGGAGGCAAGACGCCTGCTCCCCCCTGCGCGCGTGCTATCATCTGTTGCATGACAGCTTCTTGCGCCTGTAGGAACTGCTGCATCAATCCCAGGTGCGCTTGCATCACCTGGGCGCGCGGGTCAGTCGCCGGCAGCGAGTAAGCAGCAGGCGACCCGACCAGAGTGGGCGGCTGCTGTACGGCCTGTGGCTGTGGCGTTTGGCGCATAGGAGGCGTGAGCGGCGGGGCTGTCGTTGATGCAGAGGTGGCAGGTGGTCTTAACGGCATGGGCGGTGGAGCGGATGGCGTTGGCTCTGCCACTTTGGCTGGCGCAGCTGGCTGTGGCTGTCCATTGGTTGGCGCAGCGGCGCGGGGCGTGGTGACCGGAGCCTGCGCCGCGGTCACCTGACGCAGCCTGGCTGCCAGGTCCGGCTGCAAGGACATCATCGCCCAATTCGTTTCTAGTTTCATACTGCCCGCTGGCTGGCGGGTAACGTCTTCGCCTGGCGTCAATGTCAACAACTGCGGTTGGCGGCGGCGATACAGGTAATCCAGGTTCATGGGCACGCCCTGGGCCGCCAACTGCGCCAGCAAATGGTTGAGTTGTTTGATGCCAGAGCGCTGCGAAAGATTGACGGGAATAGAGAAATGCTTCTCACCGCGCAAAATGTCGCCAATAAAGGCGTTAAGGTTGCCTTTGCCGCCAACTTCCACAAACAGGCGCACGCCATCGTCGTGCATTTGTTTGATTAACTCGCGGAAGCGCACGGTGGCTACCCAATGTTCGACGGCAGTGGCCCGGATTTCCGCTGGGTCGTCGCTAAACAGACGGGC
>CAYQYJ010000042.1:0-4286 GCA_964421605.1 uncultured Ardenticatenaceae bacterium
AGCGCGCCTGGCTGCCGGGTGGTGGCGTTGGACGGGGCGCGTAAGCTGGGAGCCAAGATTCTGGTAGCCGGCGGGGGGCGCTGCAACGTGACGCATGAGCATGTTTCGGAGATGGATTATGCCGGTGCATCCCGCCCGGCCATTCGCAAGATCCTGCGCCGCTTCGATGTGCCGCAAACAGTGGCCTTTTTCCGCGAGATTGGCGTCGAATTGAAACAGGAAGAGGGAGGCAAGTTATTTCCGGTTGATGACAGCGCTCACACCGTCTTGACAGCTTTGTTAAACGCGGCGCGCCAGGCGGGCGTCGCCATTTGGCATCCACGCCGCGTGCAAACTGTCACGCGGCAGCCTGGCGGCTTTCGGCTGGGCGGGGAGTGGGGCAGCCTGGAAGCGCGCGCCGTGATTCTGGCTACTGGCGGTCGGAGTTTGCCCAAAAGCGGTTCCGATGGTCATGGCTATGCTCTGGCGCAATCATTGGGGCACAGCCTGACGCCGCACATCTTCCCCGCCTTGACGCCGCTGACGCTGCCGCCTACCCATTTTATTTGCCAGTTGCGCGGCCTGTCTGCGCCCGCCACGCTGACGCTGTGGGCCGGCAGTGGGCGGCGGCTGGTCGCTTTCACTGGCTCTACATTGTGCGCTCATTTTGGTTTGTCGGGACCGGCTGTGCTGGACATAAGCCGTTATTACATTGAGGCAATGCTGACCGATCCGGGCGCTTACCTGACCATTAACTGGCTGCCAGAGATGACGGCGGCGACTTTGGAGCAGGCGTTGCTGTCGTTGGGGGCGGCGACGCTGCTGGCTTATTTGCGAGAACGGCTGCCAGAACGGCTGGCGCGGGCGTTGTGCGCGGCGGCGGGCGTGGCGGCTGGGCTGCCAGCGCAGCAGCTAACCCGCATCCAGCGCAAAGACCTGATCGCGGCGGCGACCCAACTGCGACTGCCAATCACGGGCAATAGGGGGTACAATTACGCTGAAGTCACGGCTGGCGGTGTGCCTCTGGCTGAGGTGGATTTAAAATATATGGCTTCCCGCGTATGTCCCAATCTCTATTTGTGTGGCGAGATTTGTGATGTAGACGGACGGATTGGCGGGTTTAACTTCCAATGGGCATGGTCGAGCGGGTATGTTGCCGGCACTGCCGCCGCCGCACATTGCCACCGATGATGTCTTTGGGCAGCGGATGCCAACCCTTCGCGGCTGGCCCTAATCACAGAGTGCCTTATGTCTCAAGTAGTGACAGAAATTCTTATCATTTTCTTTTTGATTCTGTTAAACGGCCTTTTTGCCATGTCCGAGATTGCTGTGGTGTCTGCGCGCAAGGTGCGGCTGCAGCAGGCGGCGGAAGCCGGCAACAAAGGGGCGCAGGTTGCTCTAGAACTGGCGTCGGAACCGACGCGCTTTTTGTCTACGGTGCAGATTGGCATTACGCTGATAGGTATTCTGGCTGGCGCCTTTGGCGGCGCTTTTTTGGCGGAAGAGTTAGCGTTGATGTTGAGCCAGATTTCCTGGCTGCAACCTTACAGCAGCAGTTTGGGGGTAGGCCTGGTGGTAATTGGTATTACCTACTTCTCGCTGGTGTTGGGCGAGCTAACCCCGAAACGGTTGGCATTGAGTAATGCGGAGCGCATTGCCGGCATTATCGCCCCCCCTATGCGCTTTTTAGCCCGTGTCACCAGCCCCATTGTGCGCTTTATCAGCGCTTCCACCGATTTGATGCTGCGCCTTTTAGGCGTCCAGGACAGCGCCGAACAGTCTGTAACTGAAGAAGACATCAAAATCATGATTGGGCAGGGCACAGAGGTAGGCGTTTTTGAGCCAATTGAAGAGCAAATGGTGGGCCAGGTATTTCGCCTGAGTGACCGCACCGTCAGCGCCCTGATTACACCGCGCCGCGAAATTGTATGGCTGGATATAGATGATTCGCCGGTGGAAATACGCAATACCATTCTGGAGAACGGTTACTCCCGCTATCCGGTGGCCCGCGGCAGCCTGGATGATGTGGCTGGCGTGGTGCTGACGAAGGATTTGCTGACCCAAAGCTGGCTCGGCCAGGAACTGGATTTGCCCGCCGTGCTGCAGCCGGTGATGTTTGTGCCGGAGGGGCTGCCGGCATTTGATATGCTGGAACGGTTTCGCTCCATGCGTTCCCAAATAGCCCTGGTAATTGATGAATATGGGGTGCTGCAAGGATTAGTGACCGTCAACGATATTTTAGAGGCCATTGTGGGCGACCTGCCCGAAGCGGATGATGTGTTTGATCCAGAGGTAGTGCGGCGAGAGGATGGCTCCTGGCTGTTGGATGGGATGCTGCCTGTAGATGAGTTTATGGAGTTGTTTGGCATTCGCGAAATGCCGGCAGACACCGAAGGCTACTACCAGACCGTTGGCGGCTTTGTTATGACCATGTTGGGACGCATTCCCACTGTTGGCGACCATTTCGATTGGCAGACGCTGCACATTGAAGTGGTAGATATGGACGAAAGGCGCGTGGACAAAGTGCTGGTCATGCCCGCGGACGCCGGGGCTGACGTGCCGCAGGAATAGCCAGACCGCACAATGGAACTGCTGCATATCCTGGCCTTCATAATAGGTTTGCTCCTGGTAGCGTATACGCTGCTCTCAGCTGTGCGTACCTTTGTGCTGCCGCGCAGCGCCGCCGATATGTTGACCAATCTTTTATTTCTGGGGGTGCGGTATGCTTTTGATGGGGTGGTGCGCCGGCTCCCTACCTATGCCCAAAAGGACCGGGTTCTGGCCTTTTATGCCCCAGTGGTTCTGCTGGCGCTGCTGCCTTTCTGGCTGGCGCTGGTGACTCTGGGCTTTGCCGGCATGTATTGGGGCACAGGCGCCATGTCCTGGACAGACGCCTATTTGCTCAGCGGCTCTTCCCTACTGACGCTGGGTTTTTTTCGCGGCGATAGCTTGCTTCACAACACATTGGCCTTTGGCGAAGCCACCATCGGTCTGATTCTGGTGGCTTTGCTCATTGCGTACTTGCCCACCATGTACAACGCTTTTTCCGAGCGGGAGCGATCCGTGCTGCTGTTGGAATCCTATGCCGGCGCGCCTCCGGCAGCGGTTGAGTTGATTTTGCGCGTCCACCGCAACCGCCTGCTGCACCAGCTAGATGGCTTCTGGGAAAAGTGGAGCGAATGGTTTGCCGCCATTGCCGAAAGCCACACATCGCTGGCTGCCCTCGTTTTCTTTCGCTCTCCCCAGCCGGATCATTCCTGGGTCAATGCGGCAGGCGCGGTGCTAGACGCCGGGGCGTTGTATCTGGCTGTGCTGGATATGCCCTGGGATGCCCACATTGCCCTCTGCCTGCGTTCGGGCTATCTGGCGCTGCGCGCCATCGCCGATTTCTTCCAACTGGCCTACAATGCCGACCCCCATTTCCCCGAAGACCCCATTGCCATATCGCGCACAGAGTTTGACGAGGTTTATGACCTGTTTGTCAGCGCTGGCGTGCCCGTAAAACCGGACCGGGAACTGGCCTGGCTGGATTTTGCCGGCTGGCGCGTGAACTACGACGCGGCGCTGTTGGCGCTGGCGTCGCTGACCCAGGCCCCGCCTGCCCGTTGGTCAACAGAGCGCAGCCTGGTTTTCAAGGGTAAGCGCAAACGCCTGCAGCGCACAAAATCATAATTCTGGACGCTGCATTTGTAGAGACGCCTGGTCTGATTGTCTCTACAGCGGCGCGCCGTACAACCACCAATATTCCAACTGCGGATAAGCCGCTTGCCACGACTCCGGCCAGACGAACGAACCCGATTGGAAGCGAGAGCGCAGTTGTTTGTCCAGCATCGCTACCGTTTGGGGGACATGGTCATCCAGGCGATGCGGCGGGGTCTGCAAATGCGCTATGATAGCCGCTATCATGGCGCGTGTTTCTACGGCTGTGGCATAATAAGAGGGCGCTTTAGCGGAGGCGTCGCTGCGCGTATCGCGCAAGTATTCGCCCCATTGGCGCAGCCGGGCTTCCAACTCCTTATGCCCGCGTTGTTCAACGCGCACTACCCATTCGCCTGTGGCGGCCTCGAACTGCGCCATAGCCTGCCGCAATCTCTCCTGGTCTGCGGCGTTCAGCAAGGTGTGTAGCCCTGCCAGCCGGTGTTGGCGCATCAGGTATCCCCCCAGCGTCAGGCGAGGCATATCCGTGTGGCTCATGGGCCAGAACAGAACGTCGCTGCGGATGTAGCTGCTCATTTCGGCGGCCATCTCCACCAGAATCAGTAAATCATGCCGTAGTTTTTCTTGATCTTCAGCCATTTCTTATCCTT
>CAYQYJ010000042.1:4386-8951 GCA_964421605.1 uncultured Ardenticatenaceae bacterium
TCCGCGCGTCTGCGGCAAACAGAAGTATAATAAGGGCGCTGAACTTTTTTGGCAACTGGCGCAAAGGAGACAAGTATGGACCCCATCAGGCGGGCGACAATCCTGAAGTTGGGATCAACCGCATACGAAATTGGCCTGGACTCATTCAATGGTGAACTCCATCAGGATGAATCAGGGCGCTGGCAAGTAGGCGGGCGGAGTCTGGAAGCCTGGCTGCAGGCTCATGTGGGTCAAGAGGTGATGTTGGTATTAGGCTCGCTGGCGGATGACCGTCCGGTGCAAACGCGCACCTGTCGCACCTGCGGGCGGGATTACACCGGGTTGGAGTGCCCCACCTGTCGCGCCAACCGTATCCGGCTGCGCGGCCGGCCATGAGGGGGCATAGAAGGTATGACCATGAAGCGATTTAGCTGGATTCTTTTGTTGTTTGCATTTTTCCTGGCTGCGCCGGCCCAGGCGCAAAGCAGCCCGGCTGCCATTGAGCAGTTGACGGTTGATCTATGGCCCGATTTCGATCAGCCGTCGGTACTGGTGTTGCTAACGGGGAAGCTGCCGGCATCTACCCCCCTGCCCGCCGTTATCACCGTTTCTGTGCCGGCAGCGGCTACCCTGAACGCCGTAGCGCGGGTAACGGCGGATGGCACGATGATTGACGACGTGCAATATTCGTTAGACACGGCTGCCCAAACCCTGTCTATTACGCTGTCCGATTTGAGCTTTCGCGTCGAATATTATGAGCCATACGAACGAAATGACCTGGAGCGACAGTTTATCTTTACCTGGCAGACGCCCACGCCTGTGCAGCAGTTGTTAGTCAGCGTGCAGCAGCCGGCGGCAGCTACGGCGATGACGCTGTCGCCGTCCCCCGTTTCTGTGACGCCGGGTAACAATGGGCTGCAGTATCATAATATGCCGGCAACCGACCTGCCCGCCAACCAGGCGTACACGCTGGAAGTCAACTACACCATGTCTAGCTCTGCCCTGACAACCAGCCTGGTACAGCCGCCCAGCGCCACTGGTATACCGTCTGATCTGCTGCCAGATGCCGGCAGCAGCGGCGGCAGCAGTTCTGATTCCACCCTACTGCTGGTGGGCGCAGCCGTAATGGGCGTGCTGGTTGTCGGCGGCATTGTGTGGCTGGTGATAAATCGGGGTTCTATACGCCCGGTCCCTGCGGCGCCCCGCCGCAGCGGCGTCAGGCAAAGCCGCCGGGTTTCTGCTACCCCCAGGCGCGCCACGCCCCCCCCGCCGCCAACTGAATCCGCCCCTTCCCGCTCCGACCAGGCTGCCCGCTTTTGCCACAACTGCGGCCAACCCAGCCACGCCGACGACCGCTTCTGCCGCTACTGTGGCACAGAATTGAAGCAATAAGAGAGGCCATTTCGTACCGAGCCGAGAGAAAATGTCTCTACCCTCAGCTAGACTTGCCAAAAGGTACATTACGCAGTATCTTTCGACAGGCTGGTTGGGAATGGCCTCCGAGGTGATTTATGCGCTATCCGGTTGTAATTCACAAAGATACTGAAAGCGATTACGGTGTAACAGTCCCCGATCTGCCTGGCTGCTTCTCCGGGGGTAGCACACTTGATGAAGCGTTGACTGCAACTGTAGAGGCTATTGAATGCCATGTTGAAGGTTTACTGCTGGATGAACAACCCATTCCAATGCCGAAAAGCATTGAATACCATCAGAATAACCCAGATTATGCAGGTGGCATTTGGGCCGTTGTAACAGTAGACTTCTCCAAACTTTCGGGGAAGTCCAGGCGAGTTAATATTACTGTTCCTGAAAGGCTGCTGGCAATAATAGACCAACATGCTTTGCAGTATGGTGAAACCCGTTCAGGTCTCATAACCCAGGCGACTATGGAGTTTATTGCTGCCCATACGGCATTGGAGCAATAAGAGCTAGTGTCTCGTCAAAGCTAAATTGATAGATTGAGGAGTCGGGCATCCTCAGACGCCTGCCGTTCGCATCTGAGGATGCGAACTCCTCATTTTACGCTTGACAGGACACTAGAGAGAGTCTGCCCATCTGTGATAGTTGATAGCTCTGGCAACACTCAGGCGTGCAGGCGGGCAATGACGCGGTCGGGGGTGAGGGGGAGTTCGTCGAACCAGACGCCTGTGGCGTCATGTAGAGCCGCGACGATGGCCGGCGCCAGCGGCAAGAAAGGCATCTCCGCCATGCCGCGCGCCCCCCACGGGCCCTGCGGGTCTGGCAGTTCCACAATCACAGACTCCACCCGCCCAGGCACATCCATAATCCCTGGGATCAGATACGTGCTCAGGTACGGATTAAGAATATGACCGCCCGCCGTCTGTAAATTCTCCAGCAGCGCGTACCCCACCGCCTGTACCACGCCGCCTTCAATCTGGCCCTCTACCTGTTGCGGGTTGATGGCCCGCCCCACGTCATTGGCGCAAACGACGCGCTCCAGATAGATGTGGCCCGTTTCCACGTCTACCACCAGCTCAACCGCCTGGGCTACGTAGCCGTAGGTGATATTGGGCATACTGACGCCTGTTTCCGGGGCATAAGGCGTGGTGGGCGGCGGCGTATAGCGGTAATGGCCTATGGCGGGGCGGTCTTCGTTGGCCCAGGCCGCCAGCGCCCGCTCCGCCGCGCCGCGAATGGCATGACCCGCCATCCACGTCATGCGCGAGGCGGAGGAGGAGCCGGCGTCGCCGCTGCTGGCGGTGTCGGACATATCCAGGGCGACCAGGGATGCCGGCACATCCAACGCCGCCGCCGCCATCTGCCGAAAAACCGTATGCGCGCCTTGCCCCACGTCTGCCCCTGCGTGACGCAAAATCACCTGCTTAATTTCTGTATCCCCGCGCAGTTCAATCGTGGCTTCGCACCGCTCCGGGAAGCCAAAGGAAAAGCCCACGTTCTTAAAGGCGCAGGCAAAGCCGCGCCCGCGGCGCAGCGCCGTGGCCGCGGCGGGTAGGGATTGAAAGGGGGAGTAGACCAGCGGGGCTGGGGACGACGGTTGCCACCAGCCGGCGGCGGTGGCGCACTGTTCAATGACGTCTGGCAGGGTCACGCCAGGCGGCATAGGCGTTTGCGTGACCAGCAGACTGCCTTCGCGCAGCACGTTGCGCCGCCGCAGTTCCACCGGGTCTAGCTGCAAGAGGGCCGCCAGTTTGTTCATCTGGTTTTCAGCCACGAACGCCCCCTGCGGGCCGCCAAAGCCGCGAAATGCGCCGCCGGGGGGATTATTGGTATAGACGGCGTAGCTGACAATGTGGGCGTGGGGAATCTCGTAGGGCCCGGCGACCATCAGGTTGGCGTTGCCTAAAACTTTGGTGCTGGTGTAGGCGTAACTGCCGGCATCTAACACCAATTCCGCTTCCACTGCTGTTAATTTGCCGCTGCTGGTCGCTCCCCATTTCGTGCGCACAAACGCCGGATGGCGCTTGTGATGCCCAATGATGCTCTCTTCCCGCGTCCACACCACGCGCACCGGGCGGTTGATGCCTTGCTGGGGCAGCCGCCAGGCTGCCAGAGCCAACACAATCTGGATGGACAGGTCTTCCCGCCCGCCAAACGCGCCGCCAATAGCCGGATAGATGACGCGCACCTGGTCTGCCGGCAAACCCAGCGCATGGGCGATTTGGGCGCGATCTTCGTGCGTCCACTGTCCCGCCGCCTCCACCGTCACCCGTCCCGCCTCATCTATATACGCCACGCCAGCCTCTGGCTGCAAATAAGCGTGTTCCTGATACGGCAGGCGATAGACGCCTGTGACCACCACGTCGGCGGCAGCCCAGCCGGCAGCCATATCCCCTGTGCGAATCTGGTAACGTTTTAAGATGTTGCTGCCATGTTCGGGATGTACCAGCACGCGGTCTTGCATAGCCGTAAAGACATCGCTGAGCACAGGCAAGGGTTCCCACTCAACCCGAATCAGGCTGCGAGCCTGGGCTGCCGCCGCTTCCGTTTCCGCCACCACCAGCGCCACCTGATCCCCTTCCCAACGGCTGACGTCGCTGCCGGCTTTGGCGCTGCCCAACCCGACCAGCACCGGCTGGTCAGGCATAATCAGCCCATACTCGTTGATGGGAACGTCGGCGGCGGTGAAAATGGCGACCACGCCCGGAACAGCGGCGGCGGCGCTCAGGTCGAGGCGGCGCAGCCGCGCGTGCGGCTGACCGCTGAATAGAATTTTGCCATGCAGCAGGTCGGGCGGGGTAATATCGCCCGGATAACGGGCGGCGCCAGTGACTTTGGCGGGCGCGTCAATGCGGAAATCAGAATGGCCGATCATCGTTTGGGTCCCGGTTCCAGGAGTTAAGATTAGGCCGTCCAGAGCGCCGCCGCCCCACGGGGTTGGCTATCATGAAGCCCAATAGCAGGAAAAACTGCATGACGATAACGATAAGGAGCATGATGACGCCCTGAATGACCCACTCAGGCAAAAAGCGGGGAATGCCGCCTGCATAAGCCATTTGCGGCGTGAAAATGCCGCTGCTAAACAACCATTCGCTGGCAAAATAGGCAATGACAAAGCTAATGCCTAACCAGATGAGTTGGATAATGGTGCGTCCGGTGCGGCCGCG